>DAIDJX010000018.1 GCA_027451165.1 Prolixibacteraceae bacterium
CTATTTTTGCTGAACTAACCGGAAGTCTTTATTCAATTTAGTAAATGATAATGGTGTTATCATCCTGTTTCTTATAGTTTATCTCGAGGGAGGCAGCTACGATATCCAAAGCCATATCCAATGAGCCGGAATTCAGGGTGCCGGAGAAAAACCTTTCTTTACCAACCTTGTTGATGATGGTAACTCCGAAAAAGGATTCAAGGTCATCCAGCACTTCATCAAGTTGAACATTGCTGTATATTTCAGAGAATCTGGCAATTTCAGGATAAGATTCCTGGATGGTCAATGGTTCTTTGACCTGGTTTTCACCGAAATGGATACCAGATCCCGGGCCCAGGATAACTTCCTCCTGGTTAAAAGAAGCTCTGACTTTCCCTTCAAAACATACCACTACGAGCTGGTCATTCCGGTCATCGATGGTAAAACGGGTTCCCAGCACATCTACCCGGCCATTCCTGGTGTTTACCTGGAAACGGGTTCCTTTCTGGACATCAAAATAAGCTTTTCCGTTCAGGAGTACTTTCCGGCTTTGAAAATATTTATGGTATTTCAGGGTGCTTTCTTTGGAGAGGATAACTCTGGACTGGTCGGGCAAGCGGAGGGAGACAATGGCATTCCCCTTGTTATTAACATTTTGCTTGTTTAACATCCAGCCGCCCAACATAACCAGGAAGACGATTGCAGCAGCCGCTGCAGTTTTGCTCCATTGGTAAAGGTGGAAACTTTTTTTCGGGGGGGTATGCGTGTCTCTGATTTTTTCCAGAAGAGAATTCAGGGCTGCATCTTTTCCGACCGGATGGGGCAGGCGATACTGCCGAACCGATTGATTGATCCGATGATTGATTGATTGATATGTTTCCTCTTTATTCATGGTCAGAACCACACAGTCCCTGAATTCACTCTTTTATAACAGTATTATCCTTTAACTGCCTGATACCCTACCTTATTTCAGCTTTTCTGCAGAAAAAAAACTATTCTGTATAAAAATCAGTAAAACCGGCATTTTACAAAGAATACAGGAGTAAAGGATAAAGAACTTACATTTGATGTTATGGTATAAGAACCTAATTGACCCAATATCTGGAGGTTATCCACCTGTACGACATTGAGCCTGTTTAATACATTCAGCAAAGAGAAGCCGCAGGTAACTCCGGCATGATCAAAAAGAAAAGTTTTTGCCAGACTTGCATCAAGCTGGGAAAAATAATCAAGCCGCTCAATGAGGAGGGCCGATGAGTTGGGGGAAGGTAAAATCCGGGGTTGCCCGGAGCGGTAATTCCAAAGAACAGATGCCACAAACCCTTTCATGGTGAACATTTCTGACAACTGCAACTGATGGCGGTGATTATTCAATGACGGAAACCAGGCGTTTCTGTTGATGCCTTCAACTTTTTCCCGGCCTACTGCCCAGGAGTATCCTGCCTGATGGGTAAAATGCGGATGCCGGAACTGGGCAAAAGACATCTACCCCGTAGTTTTCTTCATAACCGGCGCGATACACGTACCGGATCCGGGTTCTCAACCGTTCCCTGTACGTTTCCGCATTGAGCCAGCGTTTCCCGGAAGTTGACTTAAGGTATCCCTCTGCATTGATCAGGAAACCGCCTGTGGTCCACTGCACCCCGGCAGAATGTTGTCCGGATTTCAGCACACCGTTGCCTTGAGTATCCGGAAGGAACCATACCATATCCACATTCCTTGTATAATCGATCAGAGGAATTTTGGACAGAAACTGATGGTAAATACCTCCGTAGTAATAGATTTTCAGGTTCTCCAATGGTGTATATTCCAATCCTCCCCGTGGCTGGAGGTATAGCTTTTCGGTCAGATCATCCCAGTTGACCCGCAGTCCCCACCGAATGTTCAGTTGTTTAAACAGCTGAACATTTTGCTGGAAAAATGAATAGGTTGATCTTTGCCTTGATGTTCTGAAAAGGGAATCAGTGGGTATATACCATTCCGTATTATCTGCCCAAATCCTGAACCTGAAATTGTCATTGGTAAAACCCAGACCAACCTGATTCACAAAATTGGCTTTTTTCCATTCTGCGTTGTACTCAAGCTTGAATTCCTGCACCCTGTTGCTGTCATTATCCGATTTTATGATGGTCCTGGTAGGAATGTATTCCTTCAGTTTTTTGAACCAACCTGTTTTTTTCCCCGCATCAAAAAAACTTGACCAAGAGGAGGGAACTGATTTTTCTTCCCCTGTTTCCTGCTCCTGGTAATGGGCAAGGGAGGTATAAGCTGAGGTCACCATATGGTGCCATCTTCCGGTTTGAAGGGACCAGGTAAATCCGGCGCCGGTATTTTTTCTGCGTACCCATTCATTCCTGTAGTATAAAAGGGAGGTCTCAGCATTATAATCAAGCATCTGCTGATCATCGATATGGATCAGATTCAGACTGAATTCCTGGTTGGGGGAGGGTGTGAAGGTTGTTTTGAAATTAAAGTCCTGGTACCTGATAATGGGAAGCACATTAATAGCTTCCGGATTGACATTGGTCAGCCGGCTTTCCGTAATCAGTTTCCGGAAGAGATAATTTGGCCAGAAATCCATGAATGAACGGCGGTAGGCGCCCGAAACCAGCCATTTTTGTCCAAGAGGTACAGTTCCAATGATATCGCCGTTCAGCAGATTGAATGAAGTTTCCAAAGAGGGGGAACTTCGGGGACCGGACTTTCCGGTCAGTTCAATAAGTCCTGAAGTTTTGTCACCGTACCGGGTATCAAAACCTCCCCTCGAAACAAAGGCCTGCCGGATAAATCCCGCATTCAGGGCGCTGACATTTCCGAAGAGGTGCCCGGTTTCCAGCAATGAAATCCCATCAAGCAGGACAAGGTTTTCAGAGGGGTTACTTCCCCTGATGGTAAGACCTCCTGTATTGCCCGGAAGAAACCCGACACCAGGGATGAGGGTCAGCATATTGACCAGGTCGTCGTTGGCCAATCTGGGCATGTTGGCAGATTGGGCCGGATTGAAACCGATCCGGTCAGCAAAGCGTGGCAATTCAATGGTATTGGTTTCCTTCCTGATCACATCGACCTCTTCCATGAGCATCACAAAAGGTTTCAGGCGAATCTGCACCGGATGGGGTGTATTGGTAGCGATGACGGTATCCAGCCGCTGAAAACCAAGGTGGGTGATGTAAAAACGGACCGAATCAGCAGCGGTTTCATAATGAAAAAATCCCAGTTCGTTGGTCAGCGTTCCCCTGTTACCCGGGAAAATAACGGCACAGTAATACAGTGGCTCTCCCGTGGTCTGATCTGAAATATAGCCGCTGAACTGGCGTTTGGTGATTACCGGTATCTCTGCTTTTTCAATGGTTTTCTCCGGTAATTGTTGTACCCCTCTTTTTTGAAGTACAACCCAGGTGCCATCCATGAGCCTGAATTCCAGTGCATGTTTCTCACTGAGGTAACTTATGACGTTTTGCAGGGATTCATTCCTGAATTTCACGGTAGTACTGATCGCAGAAATTATTTCTGCATCAAAGGCAAATTTAAGCTGATACTTAGCTGAGATTTCCTCGAGTATCCGGCTCAGTGACTTTTCTCTGGCAGAATAGGTAATGACATGGGATTGAGCTGCTGCAGGCGTTACCGCTAAAAAAATGATAAAGAGACATCCGGTCAGGATTTTCCCGACCATCTCCCTCCCGGAGTTACTGTCAAAGAAATTCTTTGAACCCATGCCCTACTCCAAATTATCTGACCATATTAGCGTTGCAGTGCTGCAACTTTTTTACTTCTGGTCGCCTAAACTGGCTTTCAGAATTTTCAATGCCTTTGTAATTTGTTTCTCCACCGCTTTTACCGAAATCTGCATATTTTCAGCAATCTGCCGGTTACTCATTTCTTCCATACGACTCATCAAAAAAACGGTCCGGCACCCCGAAGGAAGCCTGGATAATGCGGCTTGCAGCTGTAAATCAAATTCATCAAGTTCCAATTGATGGGTTACTGTATTGTCAGTTCCCGGTTCTGTTGCTTCTTTCAAAAACCTTAACTCCACTTCTTCATGTCTTTTCCTTTTCAGAAAAAGATTACGGGCAATTTTATACAGGTATGATCCGACGGTTTCATCGTCTATGAAATATCTCTTCTCCCACAGGATAATGAAAACCTCCTGAACAGCATCCTCCGCCCAGTGTAAATCACCGGAAAGATAATAAAGATAATGGCGTAACTGCTCAAAAAAGCGGTCAAAAACCTCCCTGAACCATATTTCTGTATGTCCAACAGTCATGTTATTCCGGACTTAAGTCCTGGCCAATCATTTTCACCAAAAAACTGTCAAAACTACAATTTTATTGTGTTTGAGCAAGCGGAAGCTTAACTGAGGAAGTAAGATAAAAAACAGGCTGCAGCCTAAGGTTTGTTTCTTTCCTCAAAAGCGCACAGCCTGTTTGATCTCAGTAAGCCGGTTATTTCAATCTCGCTTTCAACAGGGAGAACTGATTTTTCATTTCTTCGGGCAGACGATCACCGAATTTGGCAAAATGCTCTTCAATAAGTTCACATTCATCCTGCCACTTTGCCGGATCGACCCGTAACAATTCCGGCAGGTTGGCAGCAACTTCCTCCAACCCCGAGATGTCGATATCCTTTGTTTCGGGTACCATCCCGACAGGTGTTGAAACAGCACCTACCTTGCCATCACAGCGCTGGAAAATCCATTCGAGCACCCGGATATTGTCGCCATAGCCCGGCCAGAGCCATTTGCCGTTTTCATCTTTCCGGAACCAGTTAACATTGAATATTTTCGGAAGATTCTCCTTTACCGGGGCTACTTCCCCAATGTGCATCCAATGTCCGAAATAGTCGCCCATATTGTAACCACAGAAGGGCAGCATGGCAAAGGGGTCGCGGCGTACACCGGCTTTCAGGCCAATGGCAGCGGCAGTCACCTCTGAACCTACTGTTGATCCCATAAATACGCCATGGTTCCAGTCAAACGACTGGAAAACCAGTGGAACAGTGGAAGGCCTGCGACCGCCAAACAAAATGGCAGAAATGGGAACACCTGCAGGATTTTCCCAATCAGCATCGATGGCCGGACACTGGCTGGCAGGCGCTGTGAACCGCGCATTCGGATGGGCTACCGGCTCTTTGGAAGCAGGATCATATACCTTGTTTTTCCAGTTGATGGTGCCTTCAGGACAGGGTGTACCAATCCCTTCCCACCATACATCTCCGTCAGGTGTTAACCCGACATTGGTGAAAATGGAGTTTTTCGTCATGCTCAGCATTGCATTCGGGTTGGTCGCCATGGATGTCATCGGGGCAACACCGAAAAATCCCGATTCCGGGTTGATTGCATACAGTTTACCATCTTTGCCGAATTTCATCCAGGCAATGTCATCCCCTACCGTTTCCACTTTCCAACCCGGAATGGTTGGAATCAGCATGGCCAGATTCGTCTTTCCGCAAGCGCTGGGAAATGCTGCAGCGATGTATTTCTTTTCTCCTTCAGGACTGGTAAGCCCCATGATCAACATGTGTTCAGCCAGCCACCCTTCCTCCTTTGCCATATAGGAAGCAATACGGAGGGCGAAACATTTCTTTCCCAACAGGGCATTTCCGCCATAACCCGATCCATAGGACCAGATTTCTCCCGTTTCCGGAAAATGAGAAATATACTTTTGCTCAATCGGGGCACAGGGCCAGGCCACATCTTTCTGACCCGGCAACAGGGGCGCTCCCACAGAATGAATACAAGGCACAAAATGTCCATCATCTCCCAACAGGTCAAGCACGGCTTTCCCCATTCTGGTCATAATTCTCATATTGACAACCACATATGCAGAATCGGTAATTTCCACACCGATGTGCGAAATCGTTGAACCCAATGGTCCCATGCTGAAAGGAATAATATACATGGTACGCCCTTTCATACAATTGGAGTACAAGCCCCTCATCGTGGCCTTCAATTCCTCCGGATCACGCCAGTTGTTGGTCGGACCCGCATCATCCTTGTTTTTTGTGCTGATATAAGTTCTGTCCTCAACACGCGCCACATCTGATGGGTCACTCTGAAAGTAGTAGCTTCCCGGACGTTTATCTTCATTCAGTTTAACAGCTGAGCCCGATTGAACCATCAAATCAAGAAGCATCTGATTCTCCTCTTCTGATCCATCACACCAGTGAATGGCATCGGGTTGACACAGTTCAGCCCATTCCTCTACCCAGGCTTTCAGTTTTTTGTGATTTGTCATAAACGTTCGTTTAAATTATTAATATTCAGCAAAATATAACCGGTAAAATACTGGTTGTTTGTTGTGCCACAAAGATAGGTTGAATTACATGCCCGGGCTTCCGGTCAGGGACTAAGCACCCATTTTTTAATCAATTATTAACGCTCAGGACTGAAGGTTCGGCAAAATGTTTCCTTCCAGAATATTCAGTATGAATTTGATATTTCCAAATTATTTAAGACCTTGGGTGAAACTGCTGAATGGTACTTTTCAGGTATTCCTTATCCAGATGGGTATAGATTTCAGTGGTCAGTATCGATTCATGCCCCAGCATCTCCTGGACGGCCCGTAAATCTGCGCCACCGTTGATCAGGTGAGTGGCAAAGGAATGCCGGAAGGTATGCGGACTGATCCTTTTGTCCATGCCCACTTTTTCAGCCAGCCCCTTAATGATCGTAAAGACCATTACCCTGCTCAGTTTCTTCCCCCTGCGGTTCAGGAAAAGGGTATTCACACAATCCTTGGAAATGTTAAGACCCTTACGGTATCCTTCCATGTATTTCGTAATTTCTTCGGAAGCGCTGCTGCTGACAGGCACGAGCCGCTCCTTGTCGCCCTTGCCCTCAACGCGTATAAATCCCTGGTCAAAATTCAGATTGGTAAGTTTCAGGTTAACCAGCTCAGAAACCCGCAGGCCACAGCTGTACAATGTCTCCAGCATCGCCCGGTTTCGCTGTCCTTCAGGCCTTGAAATATCAACGGAATCTATCAACAAATCAATCTCTTCAATGGAAAGAATATCCGGCAGTTTCCTCCCAATTTTGGGTGATTCCAGCAGGGAAGTCGGATCATTCTGGATTTTTTCTTCAATCAACAGGTACTTGAAAAATGATTTTATCCCGGATATGGTCCTTGCCTGAGTTCTTGGACTGACTCCCTTTTTATTGAGCCACTCCACAAAACCTTTCAGATGTAAAAGTTTAACCTTTTCCGGTGTTACCTTGGAATATTCCTGATCAAGGAAATGAACCAGTTTGTTGATGTCGTTGACGTAAGCTGAAACTGAATTCTGAGACAGAGACTTTTCCAGTTTCAGAAAATTCTCATAGCCCTTTTTACTGTCTGACCATTTCATAATACTCCCATTTTGAATTGTTAAACATACTGTTGCCTGAATGAATTTTTAAATCCCTTTACTGTATATTTGTTACCGGGAAATGCCTCTGTATTCAGGTGCACAGGGTGTCCGGTATTTTGTATGAATATAAGAAAAAAAAATTAAAAAAATGAATATTTTGATAATAAATGGACCCAACTTGAATCTTTTAGGAAAAAGGGAACCCGAAGTATATGGAAATTCAACGTTTGAGGACTATTTTTCAAATCATTTACATAATTTACCCGATATTCAAATGGATTACTTCCAGTCGAATATAGAGGGTGAAATTGTGGGTAAAATTCAGGAATTCGGCTTCTCCGGAGACGGTATCATCCTCAATGCCGGAGGATATACGCATACCTCCGTAGCCATCCGGGATGCCATTGCTGCTGTTCCGGCGCCCGTAATTGAAGTACATATCAGCAACACCCTGTCCAGGGAAAGCTTCAGACACCAATCCATGATAGGACCTGTATGCAAAGGATGTATTATGGGTTTCGGGCTGAAGTCGTATGATCTGGCCGTGTATTATTTCCGTAACTTAAGCAGCTGAAATTCCAGCATTACCGGCTACCTGAAATCAACGGTTTCCACACCCGGATAAGCTGATTTGTTAAAAGTAAATTCGGTATCTGAAACAGGTTGGTTGTTTTTAAAGTCATTGATATAGATACCGTAAAGATTACCATCTTTCCCATGGGTAACCAGGGAAAACAGCAGTTGCCTGTCTTTTTCAACACCAGCCACCATTTTCACGTATTCCCGGGTTTTATCCACCGGGAGCAGCTCCACGTATGAAATAGATTTTCCGCTGACTGTTTTTTCTTCCAGGAAACGGTAATTAAACCCCTGCTGATAAACATTGAAAATGGTATTGGGATCTATTACTCCCTGCTCCTCGTCACCTGCAGATGAAATAGTCACCTGGTTGGCCTCTTTCATATAATTCCAGACAGTCTGGCCGTCAGAGAAAACCTGCATCCCCATTTCAGGCAATTTTACCTGGTATTTCTTCCCTTTCATCAGGAGGGTGCCGTTGTTTTTATCATGGATATTCATTTTTGCATTTTCCATGGTAAAGGTAAAAGCAACGGAAATGGTCTGAAAGGACTGCATTTTTTTGCTTGCCTGTTCCAGAATGGTGCGTGCTTTCTGGTCATTCTGGGCTGTTGCCCCCAGAAACATAAGTGAGCAAACTATAAGAAGAAAATTTTTCATTGAGAATCTCTATTAAACTGATTTACAAACTCTTAAAACTATTGTGATAAAAATTGTCAGATGTTCCGCAATAACTGTTCCAAACTATACTCATCCTGAATAAAGACCTGTCTGGGTTTACTGCCCTCCCCGGGACCCACTATTCCGGCTTTCTCCAGCTGGTCCATAATTCGCCCGGCGCGATTATACCCTATGGCGAGCTTGCGCTGGATAAGGGAGGTGGACCCGGATTGGTGGATGACCACCAGTCGGGCTGCATCGTCAAACAATTCATCTTTATTGGAAAGATCAGTATCAGGTCCGCCCTCTTCCTGGTCGGTTTCTACTTCCGGCAGGAGGAAAGCTGTGGGGAAGCCCCGCTGTTCACCGATGAATTTACACACGTTTTCCACTTCATGGGTATCGATAAAGGCGCACTGCACGCGGGTCATGGAACTTCCGGAAGATACGAGCATATCGCCCTTACCAATCAGCTGGTTAGCGCCCGGCGTGTCCAGAATGGTTCTGGAATCAATCATAGACACTACCTTGAAGGCCATCCTGGTAGGGAAATTGGCTTTAATGACACCGGTGATGATGTTGGTGGAAGGCCGCTGTGTGGCAATGATCATGTGAATACCGACAGCCCTGGCTTTCTGTGCAATACGGGCAATGGGCATTTCTATTTCTTTTCCTGCGGTCATGATCAGGTCGGCAAACTCATCAATAATGACCACAATATAAGGAAGGAACCGGTGACCCTTTTCAGGATTGAGCCGACGTTGAACAAACTTATCGTTGTATTCCTTGATGGTCCTCACATTTACCTTTTTCAGCAGGTCGTAGCGGTCATCCATTTCGATGTTCAGGGAATTCAGGGTATATTTCACATTTTGTACATCACTGATGATTCCGTCAGGCTCACTGGGCAGTTTGGCGAGGTAATGCTTTTCAAGGACAGTATAGAGGTTAAGCTCCACTTTCTTGGGATCGATGAACACGAATTTCAGCTCGGCCGGGTGCATTCTGTACACCAGCGACATGATGATCACGTTGAGCCCGACCGATTTACCCTGGCCGGTAGCACCTGCCACCAGGATATGCGGCATTTTGGTCAGGTCAAAGGTGAAAGTTTCGTTGGAAATGGTTTTCCCGAGCGCCACGGGCAATTCTGCAGTGGATTCCTGAAATTTCCTGGAGCCCAGGATAGATTTCATGGAAACGAGCGTCGGATTTTGGTTGGGAACCTCAATCCCGATCGTCCCGCGACCAGGAATCGGGGCAATGATCCGGATACCCAGGGCGGCCAGGCTCATGGCCAGGTCATCCTCCAGGTTTTTGATTTTCACGATCCGGATACCGGGCGCCGGAACAATTTCATACAGGGTAATCGTGGGGCCGATGGTTGCCCTGATTTTGGTAATTTCAATCTTATATTGGCGCAGGGTCTCCACGATCCTGTTTTTGTTGGAAACCAACTCTTCATTGGTAACCTCCACGTTTTCCGTTTTATGGTCATCCAAAAGATCCAGCGTCGGGAATTTGTAACCCGACAATTCAAGCCTTGGATCGTAGTTCCCCAAATCTCCCGGAACAATCTCTTCTTCATCATCCCCCCCGTCAACTTCTCCCTGGAAAGGAACATCCGGCAATTTAACAGGCTGAAACACCTCCTGGTTGCCCGACTTGTCAATTTCAAATGGAAGATGGCTGCGATCATCTCCTTGATTATCAGGATCAAATATCGCTGTAACTACGTTATCTTCTTCAATTACTTTGGATATAGGATTGTCATTAAAGGGTACAGGAACCGGTCTAACAACCTGATTCTTTGGCTTCTCCGGAGGCGCCGCGTTCGGTGACGCCTGCAGTTTGTGCTGAAGCCAGGGAAGAAAACTCCGGAAGGTCAGCGCAACTACCAGGAATCCGGTGGTCAGCATCAGCAGCCCCGTTCCGATTTTTCCCAACATGGAGCTGATCCAGTCGCTGGCAATAAATCCATATCTTCCGCCCGGGTAGATAAAAGTACCCCCTTTTGTCTTTTCGAATATCAATCCAAGGGTGATCGATAACCAGATGATGCTGAATACTGAAAGGAGGCTGTTTCTTCCGAAGTTGACCATTTTGCGACCGAGCAGCCGGAGGCCTGAGATGACCAGGAGGTAAATAAAAATAAAGGCGGAAATCCCGAATCCGCGGTTAATAATGACATCGGCCAGCCAGGCGCCTGTTTTACCGGCCTTGTTTTCCACTTTTATTTCCGGGTTGAAAACCAGTTCATGCCATTTGATGTCCAGTTTGCTCTGATCGGCATCTCCGGAAAAAAGAAAGGAGATAAACGCAATCGTCAGATAGAAAGTAACCACAAAAATGACGATCGCTGTGGTCAAAAGGAAACGCGGGTCGGCGAAAAAAGCGGCGGGACCACGTTTTTCACCGGAGCGCCTGTTGTTTTTCTGTGGCTTTCGCGTTCCTGATGCCATATATTCACCTGTTTACAAAAATTAACGGCAAAAATAGCGTTTTTATTTCCGGCGCTTTCAAACTACCTCCAAAACATATAAACAGCCGGAAAATATTTCCATACCTGACTATTAAAATTTGTTAATTTGGATAATTTGCTAATTTTGGCCCTTCTTAACAATATGGTTAAAACGTTTAATAAAAGATCTATGAGAAAAATTGGACTTTTGTTGCTTGCTGTAATCTTCACAGGTTTGCAGGCTTTAAATGCCCAGGGAAGGTTCGTTAGCGGGACTGTTACAAGTGCTGAAGACGGATCTACTATTCCCGGGGTTTCGGTGGTAGTTTCAGGTACTTCAATCGGTACGATTACCTCCATGGATGGGACGTACAGGTTAAATGTCCCGGATGGATCCAAAACGCTGAGATTCTCTTTTGTAGGGATGAAAACAATTGAAGTTCCGATTACCGGAACAACAGTTAACGTCCAGATGGAAGTGGAAGCAATCGGGGTAGATGAAGTTATGGTGGTTGCTTACGGAACCTCCAAAAAATCTTCCTTTACCGGATCAGCAGAACGGTTGGACAATGAAAAACTGGCCAGGATTCAGACTGCTTCTGTTGCAAAATCATTGGAAGGGGCAGCTCCGGGTATTCAGGTAACCGGAGGAACCGGTCAGCCGGGATCCAGTGCTGCCATCCGCATCAGGGGTATCGGTTCTGTCAATGCCTCCAGCTCACCCTTGTATGTGGTAGACGGAGCTCCTTTTGACGGCAGCCTCAACTCCATCAACACCAATGACATCGAATCCATCACCGTATTGAAAGATGCCACCTCCGCAGCTCTTTACGGTGCCCGTGGCGCCAACGGGGTGATCATCATCACCACCAAAAAAGGATCAGCCGGAAAATCAAGCATCACTTTTAAATCAAGCCTTGGCGCTGTGTCAAGAGCCATACCGGAATATGACCGGGTAAATGTGAAAGATTATTATGAACTGATGTGGGAAGGCTGGCGGAATGCATTGGTAAAAGCCAGTGGTTACACTCCTGAAAATGCAGCAGCCACGGCCAGTGGGGCAACCACCAGCGGTATTGTGGCCAAACTGGGTGGATACAACTCCTATGATGTCGCCAACGACAAACTGATCGGTACCGACGGGAAACTGAATCCTGCCGCCAAATTGTTGTATTATGACGATTGGAACGACGCACTGGCACAGACAGGGCTTCGCCAGGATTACAACCTGGCCCTCAGCGGTGGAAATGAAAAAAGCAGCTATTACGCTTCTGTAGCTTATCTGGATGAAGAAGGAATGGTTAAATGGTCCAACTTCGACCGTCTTACTGCCCGTGTCGGCGCCAGCAGCCAGGTCAACAAATGGCTGAAATTCGACGCTGTTCTGTCAGGTTCTTCTTCCAAACAATTGGGCTTCCTTGCAGAAGGGACCTATACCACCAACCCCTTCTATTATGGAAGGATGATGGGACCGATCTATCCGATTTATCAGTACGACAAAAACGGGAACATTGTGCTCGATGGCAATGCCAACCCCATGTACGACCTCGGCGGCGGTTCTTCCATCTACAAATGGGCAGGTCATACCCGTCCCTATGCGGCCAACTCCAACCTGATCGTTACACTTCCAATGGATGAAAGGTCCACCAGGTCAAATACATTGTCGGCCCGCGTAGGCACTGAAATCACCTTCCTGAAAGATTTCAAATTCAGGTTTTCAGCCAATACCGACCTGAACAATTACTATCAGACAACTTACCAGAACTACCTTTACGCCGATGCTGAGTCAGTAAAAGGCCGTTCCACCAAAAGGTACACCATTGACAATTCATATACCATCAATGAAGTGCTTTCCTGGAGCAAACAGATGGGTGACCATAACCTGTCCATTCTGGCAGGACATGAAAATTACCTGATTAAGAGCTCTTATGTAACGGCTACCCGCACTGGATTCACCATTCCCACCACAGAACTGGTGGCTGCCGGCACCGCGGAAGGAAATTCATCAGCTTCTGACGAATATGCACTGGAAGGTTATCTTTCCCAGTTAAATTATGATTATGCCGGGAGATATTACTTTTCCGGATCATTCCGCTACGACGGATCCTCCAGGTTCTACAAGGATGTCCGCTGGGGTTCCTTCTGGTCTTTGGGTGGTTCCTGGAGAATCAGTGAGGAAAACTTCATGAAAGACATCAGCTGGGTGGATAACCTGAAACTGAAGGTTTCTGCCGGGGAACAGGGCAACGATAACATCGGAACCTACTATGGATGGCAGAGCTTGTACAGCATCGACGGAAACAACAATGCCAATTACAACGGTGCAGTACATTCCCAGCTGGCCAATAAAGATCTGAAATGGGAGAAAAACACCAACATCAACGTTGGTCTTGAATTTGGTATTTTCAACCGGATCAAGGGTGAAGTTGACCTCTTCAGAAGGGAATCCAGCAATCTGCTCTTCAGTGTGCCGCTGCCGCAATCCACAGGGATTTCCGCCAAATGGGGCAACATCGGAACGATGAACAACCAGGGTATTGAAGTGCAGTTGGCAGCTGATGTTCTGAGAATCAACGGATTCGTTTGGAACATCGATGTCAATGCCACCAGGTATACCAATGAAATCACCAAAATGCCGAAAGGTCCGGATGGCAAACCACAGGAAATCATTTCCGGTAATAAAAAGCTTTCCGAAGGTCATTCCATTTATGACTTCTGGCTGCGTGAATATGCAGGTGTAGATGAGACCGACGGTAGCGCTTTGTATTACTATGACGTGAAAGATGCCAACGGTAACATAACCGGCAGGGAAACCACCAAGGACCAGAATGCAGCCGGGTATTATTATATCAAAAGCTCTATTCCCGATTTGTATGGCGGTATTACCAACAGTTTCAGCTGGAAAGGACTTGAACTTTCCGCGTTGGTTACCTACCAGTTTGGAGGCTATATCTATGATACCGGATGGGCAGGATTGATGCACACCGGTGCTTTTGGTACCCATTGGTCTTCCGACATTCTGAAAAGATGGCAGAAAGCCGGCGACAAAACGGATGTTCCACGTCTGCAGAACAACTATGTTGCTGCAACCGCAGCTTCTTCGCGTTACCTGACTGGTGCCAGCTTCTGGTCTCTCCGTAATGTAACGTTATCCTATACCCTTCCCTCCAAGTGGATGAAACCGCTGGACATCCAGTCGGCCAGGATTTTTGCCACCGGCGACAACCTGGGCATGAAATCCAAACGCAAAGGCTTGGATCCCCAGCAGTCTTTCGCTGGTAATTTCGATTACACCTATGTTCCCAGCAGGATCATCAGTTTTGGTGTTAACGTAACATTCTAAAAGAAATGAACATGAAAAAAATAATATTCGTTATAGCAAGTTTTTCCTTGCTTTTGTTCAACAACAGTTGCAAGGACGATTACCTGGAAAGGGTACCCACGGCGAGCGTCGCAGAATCTGACATTTTTGCCACCGTAACAGGGGTAAATACCGTTCTTGAAGGTATACACCGCTCTACCTACAGGTTTTATTCAACGCATGACAGGTTTGGTCAGAAATCCGTTGATATGGCCGTTGATTTAATGGGTGAAGATATGTATCAGACCGAACGTGGCTATGGCTGGTTTGTATCCTGGTACCAGTACATCGAACACCGCAACATCAACTCAGCCAACCTGGAATGGGTGTGGTCTTACTACTATGACATCATTGACAATGCCAACGCCATTTTGGCCAACATTGACAAGGCTTCCGATGTGGCACTCTATACCGCCAAAGTAAACAACATCAAGGGCCAGGCATTAACCTACAGGGCACACAGCCTCTATAACCTGGTACAGCTTTATGCCGATCGCTATGTACCCGGTGGCGCCAATACCCACCTGGGAGTTCCGCTTCCGCTGGTCCCCACGCAGGATGCCCTTCCAAGAGCTACGGTTGCAGAAGTATATGCCCAGATCAATTCTGATCTCGACGCTGCCATTGCTGCCTTCGGCGCTGCCTCCAGTGTTTCCAGGCCCAGCAAAATGGAGATCAACATCAACGTAGCCAAGGCAGTCAAGGCCCGCGTGGCATTGACCATCGGACAGTATGCCACTGCCGAGACCATGGCCAAGGAAGCGAGAACAGGTTTCGCTTTAACAACCAAGTATGACAGCGGCTTCCGGGACATTAACGATACGGAATGGATCTGGGGCGCTGACCTGATTACGGAACAGCAGACCAGCTACGCTTCTTTCTTTTCCCAAATGGATCCGTACTTCGGAGGTTATGCCACCCTGGGTAACCATAAACTGGCCAGCACAACTATTTACGATTTCATGTCAGCCACCGACGTACGTAAGTCTCTTTTTGTTACCATTTCCGGCAAACCGAGAGTGGGCAAGAAATTCACCGGAAACGGCGAATGGACGAATGACTATGTCTTTATCAGATCGGGTGAAATGTACCTGATCGAAGCAGAAGCCCAGGCCCGCCAAGGTAAGGATGCCGATGCACAAACCACCATTTTCAACCTGGTTTCAGTCAGGGATAAGAACTATGTCAAACCCACCCTTACCGGTACTGCCCTGATCGACCACATCCTGATGCAGCGCCGTTGCGAACTCTGGGGTGATGGACAACGGTTATTTGACATCAAACGGTTGAACATCGATATGGACCGGAAAGGCAAAGGTCATACTGAATCCCTCTGGAGCGCAGCAGGATTTTTCCCTGCCGGTGATAAAAACTTCACTTTCCTGATCCCAAAACAGGAAATTGACGCCAACCCGAAGATGGTACAGAATCCATTGTAAAATATTTGTTTTAAATAAAATCAAACAGGGGCTGAAAATTTTCAGCCCCTGTTTAATTTTTGTATATTAATAGCCTCCAAATCGAACCTTGTATGAAATTGCTTTTGGAAAACATCCGGGAACTGGTGCAGATTGAAGACCAGCCAGCCCGTTGGGTGGCCGGGGAAAAGATGAAGACCTTACAGACCATCCCAAATGCCTATCTGTTGATAAACAATGAGAACATCGAAGATTTCGGTCCGATGAATCAGATCGGGAGGATAGACATCGGATGTCACAACCTGATGGAGATGGATTGTTCCGGAAGGCTGGTGTTACCCTCCTGGTGTGATTCCCATACCCATCTGGTGTATGCCGGCTCGCGGGAAAAGGAGTTCACCGGAAGGATCAGGGGGTTATCCTACACCGAAATCGCACAGGCAGGCGGAGGAATCCTGAATTCAGCAGCTCTCCTGCATCAGACTTCCGAAGATGAATTGTTGCTGCAAGCCCGGTCCCGGATGAAAGAAATCATCAGGCTGGGTACCGGCGCTGTGGAAATCAAAAGCGGCTACGGACTGAATCCGGAAGACGAGCTTAAGATGCTGCGGGTGATCCGCAGGCTGAAAATGGATTCTCCTTTGTGCATACGCTCCACCTTCCTTGGGGCACATGCAGTCCCGGAAAGATACAAACACCATAGCTCCGGTTACGTTGATGAAATCATCAATGAAATGATCCCTGTGGTGGCAGGAGAGGAACTGGCCGATTTTATTGATGTGTTTTGCGAGGAAGGCTGGTTTTCTCCTGAAGATACGGATCGCCTCCTGATGGCTGGGCTGAAATATGGTCTCCGCCCGAAAATCCATGCCCACGAAATGGGGTTTTCCGGAGGAGTAGAGGTTGGCGTCAAGTACAATGCGCTGAGTGTAGACCACCTGGAGTACATGGGTGAAGAGGAAATCACACTCCTCCGGAAGAGTGAAACCATGGCCACCTTGTTGCCGGGGGCTTCCTTTTTCCTTGGAATGCCTTATGCCCCGGCACGGCGGCTCATCGATGCCGGACTGCCGGTTGCCCTCGCTTCCGATTTTAACCCTGGATCCTCCCCTTCCGGAAATATGAATCTGGTAGGGTCATTAGCCTGTTTGCAGCTGAAAATGACACCTCAGGAGGTCGTCAATGCCGGTACCCTCAACGGGGCCTATGCCATGGGTGTATCCGATTGTCTCGGCAGCATCGCAAAAGGGAAAATTGCCAATCTTTTTATAACCCATCCAATTCCCAATATCGACTACCTGTTTTATGCCTACGGTTCCAACCTGGTGGAAACAGTAATCCTGAACGGGGAAGTTGTACAATCTTAAATCTTAAGTCTTAAGTCTTAAATAAATCCGAAATCAAAAATCCGGAATCCGAAATCCTGCTACTTTTGCACCCCAATTCAGAAAACAATGGAAGAAATCAGAAACGTAGCGGTCATTGCCCATGTCGACCACGGCAAAACCACCCTCGTAGACAGAATATTGCACCAGGTAAAACTTTTCCGGGAAAACCAGGATATGGGGGAGCTGATCCTGGACAGCAATGAGCTGGAACGCGAAAGAGGGATAACCATCCTGTCAAAGAATGTATCGGTCAGGTATAAAAACATCAAGATCAATGTAATAGATACCCCCGGTCACTCCGATTTTGGCGGTGAAGTGGAAAGGGTACTGAACATGGCCGATGGTGTCCTGCTGATCGTGGATGCCTTTGAAGGGCCTATGCCGCAAACCCGGTTTGTTTTGCAAAAAGCGCTTCAACTCGGATTAAAACCGATAGTGGTAATCAATAAGGTGGACAAACCCAACTGCAATCCGGAAGAAACCCATGAGCGGGTTTTTGACCTTATGTACAGCTTGGACGCTACCGAAGAACAACTTGATTTTCCTACGGTCTATGGTTCCAGCAAGCAAGGCTGGATGGGCCCCGACTGGAAAACGCCCACTGAGGATGTCAGTTTTCTGCTCGACACCATTATTGACCATATTCCTCCTGCCAAATACACAGAAGGAACCCTGCAGATGCGGATCACCTCACTCGATTACTCTTCCTACATGGGTAGGATTGCAGTGGGGAAGGTCAGCAGGGGCGAATTGATCCCGGGCAGCCAGGTTATGCTGGTCAAAAGGGATGGTTCCCTGATGAAAAATACCATTAAAGAAGTATACCTGTTCGAAGGTCTTGGTAAGGAAAAAACCAAGAAACCAGTCCATTCCGGAGAAATTTGTGCCGTTTTTGGGGTGGATGATTTTGAAATCGGAGATACACTGGCAGATTTTGCTGAACCCGAAGGCCTTGCTCCGATTCATGTGGATGAGCCAACCATGAGCATGGTTTTTGCCGCCAACAACTCACCTTTCTTTGGCAGGGAAGGCAATTTTGTAACGTCCAGGCAACTCCGTGACAGATTATACAGAGAGACAGAGCGAAACCTTGCCCTGAAGGTGGAAGATACCGCTTCGGCCGATACCTTCCTGGTGTATGGCAGGGGCATCCTTCACCTCTCTATTCTGATTGAAACCATGCGCCGCGAAGGGTACGAACTGCAGGTCGGGCAACCGAAAGTCATCATCAAGGAGATTGACGGTGTCGACCATGAGCCTGTGGAAGCCTTGACAGTGCAGGTACCCGAGCAGTTTGCCGGTAAAGTGATTGAGCAGGTTACTCAACGCAAAGGAGAGATTGCCATTATCGAAACCAAGGGAGACAGGGTCCACCTGGAATTTTTCATCCCGGCCCGCGGGATCATCGGATTGCGGAATCAAATGTTGACAGCCACCGAGGGGGAAGCTGTTATGGCCCACCGTTTTAAAAGTTTTGAACCCTGGAAAGGCGAAATGAGCATTAAGCGGAATGGCTCACTGATTGCCCTCGAAACCGGAACTGCCATTGCCTATTCTATCAACAAATTACAGGATCGCGGCCGATTCTTCATTTTTCCGGGAGAAGATGTGTACACCGGCCAGGTAATCGGGGAAAACACCAGGCTCGACGACCTGACCGTCAATGTGACCATCACCAAGAAACTGACCAACATGCGGGCCTCCGGCTCTGATGATAAGGCCATACTCGTGCCTCCCATCCGTTTCACCCTGGAAGAAGCCATGGAGTATATTGCGGGCGATGAATACATTGAAATCACCCCGAAATCCATGCGCCTGAGAAAAATCCTGCTGGATGAGAACGACCGGAAACGGGCGAAGAACAAGGAAGCAGCGAAGTGAGACAGGAGAATTTCAGATTTAACTCAATTTCGGATTTCGGATGTACGATTTCGGATTTGAAATTTCGAATTTAATTTTCCGATCACCGATTACCGATTACCGGTTACCGATAACAGATTACATCGTCTTCCCAATTTCCCTGCCCCATGCCTTTCAATAGGTATAGCTTACAAACGCAATTTTCTTTGAATCAGGGCTCCAGGATGGCACATTCAGTGTGCCCTGTCCGCCATAAAGTACAGCAATAGTTTCCACCGGGCCACCTGCTACTGCCATTTTCCGGATCATGACCCGCTGGTTCCGGGGATGCGATCCGGCCGGCACATCAGGGAAGTACGATACAAAAACCAGCCATTGGCCATCCGGAGACGGATGGGCGAACCAATTATTATAGGTGTCGCTGGTAACCTGTTCCTGGTCTGAACCATCCGGTTTCATCCGCCAGATTTGCATGGTGCCGCTCCTGACCGAATTAAAATAAATATATTTCCCGTCCCGGGAATACTCCGGACCATCGTCCAGACCATCGGCAGTGGTCAGTCTGATTTCTTCTCCCCCGGATGCCGGGATTTTATAGACATCGTAATTACCGTTCCTTTCAGCACAGTAGGTGAGCCATTTCCCGTCGGGAGACCAGCCATGCCAGTAAGAGGGCCCATGGGAAGTAATCCTGACCGGATTTCCGCCTTTGACAGGAACCGTATATATAATGGAGTGCCGTTGCCCGTTTTCCTGAAGGTGGTGGCTGATGGCAAGGGTTTTCCCGTTAAAGGAAATACCATGATCGTTGTTGTTCGCATCTGCAAATCCGGTCGGAATGAGGGATATCTTACCGTTTTTCAGATCAAACCGGTACAATTTACCTTCCTTGTTGTAAATCAAAAACTTACCATTCCGGGACCAGTTGGGGGCTTCAATATGATCTGTGGTTTCGAGCAATATTTCACGAAGTCCGGTTTCCACATTCAATACCTCCAACCTGCTTGGCGAAGGTGGTGCCTGTTCTCCACCCTTCATTTCCGCAGGAATATCAAGCCGGACATTGGAAAACCTCACTTTCTCCAGGACATCCGGGTTGTGGGAACAAATGAAAATGCCGGCAAACACTTCTTCCGGCAAACGTAGCTTTACCGATGCCACTTCATCCAGCGGAGTTTTACTACTGATAACCCTGAGTATAAAAGTATCGCCCGACTTCTCCAGCTGAACAAATTCAGGGCTTTTCACCATCGCAGCAAGCTCCCTGGTCTCACCACCTTTTTCGGTCCGGTATTGGATGGAAGTCAGACCATCTCCATGGATAGCCACGTTTACATAAGGGGCATCTTCCTCCAGAGAGGCCCTGAACATCAATCCTGCCTTCCGGTGTGGCTCCACCCCTTTCTCCGGAAAATTCAGATTGGCAGACAAAAGGGCATCCCCGGAAAGCCTGCGGGACAAGAAGAAAAATTCATCCCTTTTGTTCCACATGTTGTAGCCGGCGCCTTCTAAGAGCCAGGTTTGACTTCCCTGGTCATAAACTACCTTTCCCTTCAGTTTTGGGTTACCAATGTCGCTGGCAGTGGGGAAAAGGTTGGACAAAGGCTGAGCAGTCGTCACCAGGGGAAATAGTGTCATCATTAAAACAATGGTCAGGTTTTTCATATTCAATTCTCACAATGAATTTCTAATCCGGAGTGAAGTTGGCAATATTTCCTGAATTTTCTCACCATTTGCAGCAAAAGCGGCTGCTTTTATCCCCATTTCCTTAAAATTTACCGAAATGGTAGTAATGCCGTCAACGGCAATTTCCTTCATCGGGGTATCGTTGTAGGCCAGTATCCCGATATCGTCGCCAGGTTGAAGCTGAAGTTCACGACAGGCTTTGACCACATCCACCAGATCATTCTCCTTGATAACCAGGTAGATCTGTCCCTTTTTGATACTTCCGGAATTTGTTTCAGCCTGAAGTGAAAATCCAAAACCATTCTTATCGCAGAAATCTTTCACAGCCTGCACAGTTTCAGCAGGATGCGGTGTCTTCCGGTGGGAATAAACCATAATGAATTCCTGATATTTCCTGAGCAATGGCAAACTACTTTCCAGAGATTTGGTGACTGCCCCGTCAAAATTCTGCAAGAGGTAACTTACTTCAGGGGGACCGGGAGTACCCATATCGAGGATCAGCAACCGATTAGCGGGAATTTTGGACAAGGCCGGGTGCAATGACCTGTTGGAGATGTTCATGATGATGTAAACGCTGTAGCGGCCGGCAGCACTCAGTACCAGTTGTTCAAAAATCTTTTCATTGTAATGATGGAAAAGCAGGTCAACTGTCCAGGTTTTAGGAATGTTTGACCGGAATGCCTGGTAAAGCTGCTCCTTGAAAGCGCTGAAATCATCAAGGAGCATAAAAACCCGGCGTGATTTTCCCGTCACAAAAAAACCTTTTGCAGGTATTGATTCTACCAATGATCGCTCCTGAAGCAGCCGGTATGCCTTAACAACAGTATCCCTTGAATAGCCGCTTATCCGGCTCAATTCATTGACCGAAGGCAAGGAATCGCCCACCTTGCAGGTGCCATTTTCCATCGCCCCGGTCAATGCGTTGAGCAGGTTCTGAATTTTCGTTGATCCGTGATTGTCCGAAATTTGCAGAAAGCTCTCTTTTTTGTGCCTGTTCACCGGATTATTTGTACAGTGGCCCGTAATTGGCGCAAGCCCTGTAATCAGAACCTTCCGGATCCATTCCAAAGGCATTCCAGGCGGCAGGTCTGAAAATTTGCTCTTCAGGTACATTATGCATACAAACCGGAATTCGCAGAATGGAAGCAAGGGTGAT
>DAIDJX010000019.1 GCA_027451165.1 Prolixibacteraceae bacterium
TCTGCATTTTCGGAAATTAATTTACGGATTCCCGGCAAACTTTACCTGGAACAGGGACCAGTCCAGAAAGTAACCATTGATGCCAAAGCCTCAGTTTTAAATGAAATCATCACCGAAATTTCCGGAAGAACCCTGATCATCAGGTTTCCTGCCAAAAACTATATCTGGAGAAATCTTGATCCCGGGTCCATCACCATACACGTCACTGTTCCTGAAATTGCCGGACTTTCCGTTTCCGGTTCCGGGGATATTTATGCCAATGGAACGCTGACCACCCGGATTATGGATGTAACTGTCAGTGGCAGTGGAAATATCGACCTGACTGATCTGCAGTCGGAAAGGGTTAAAGCCCAGATTTCCGGTTCAGGGAATATCCTGCTTAAAAGTTCCAAAGTGACCGCTGAATTTACCGGGAACATTTCAGGATCAGGCAATATCAAAGCCCCATACCTGGAGGCAGAGAATGTAAAGGTTAACATAGCAGGATCGGGGAATTGCACCATTCGCTCAAATGGCCAATGCAATGTAAGGATTGCCGGATCTGGCAGTTTCTTTTACAGTGGAGATCCTTCCATTGATTCCAGCGTTGCAGGATCCGGCAATATCCGTGAAATTAAATAACCTGGACAAAGTATTGGAAAACAGCATAATTTAGTTTAGTTTTATTGTGTTTATTACAAAATCAAAGTTAAACCATTAAAACTGACATTATGGGTATCTTAAAAGAATTCAAGGAGTTTGCCGTAAAGGGCAACATGGTTGACCTGGCTGTTGCGGTAATCATTGGCGGCGCTTTCGGAAAAATTGTTACTTCTCTGGTGAATGATGTCATCATGCCACCCATCGGAATGTTACTGGGGGGTGTTGATTTCAGTGACCTGAAGATTCTGTTGAAACCGGCAGAGGGAGATGTGGCAGCCGTTACGCTCAATTATGGAGCCTGGCTCAATACGGTAATTGATTTTCTGATTGTCGCGCTGGTTATCTTTATGGTAATCAAAGGTATCAATTCAATGAAAAAGAAAGAAGCTGAAGCCCCTGCCCCACCACCGGCACCATCAAAAGAAGAAGAATTATTGACTGAAATCAGGGATTTGCTGGCAAAGAAATAGATATTTCCGAAGAGATCATCCGGTCGCCAGTTTATGGACGGATGATCTCTATTTTCCCGTTTA
Source organism: Prolixibacteraceae bacterium (assembly GCA_027451165.1). Classification (GTDB taxonomy): domain Bacteria; phylum Bacteroidota; class Bacteroidia; order Bacteroidales; family Prolixibacteraceae; genus UBA1413. Next base: position 1,176 of record DAIDJX010000019.1, read on the forward strand.
CCTCCAGCTTAATAATTCCTGAAGGCCGTGCAGCTGTCTGGTCTTCCTGCCGGTATTTTACGACATAATCAGCCTGGGCAATGATTTCGTCGCTTATTTCTTTATAGAAAGCCGGCGTTGGTTCTCCTGAAATGTTGGCAGAAGTGGAGACCAAAGGTTTGCGGAATCTTCGGAGCAGTTCAGCCGTAAAAGTTTCTTTTGTAAAACGAATCCCGATCGTACCATCATCAGCAACAAGGTTTCTGGCCAGATTTTTAGCCCCCGGGTAAATGATGGTCAGCGGTGTGGTGGTAATTTCAATCAAGTCCCAGGCAATGACCGGAACTTCGTCGATGTATCTTTCCAACAGGGCGGGGTTTTCCAATAAAACCAACATACTTCTGGATTCAGACCTTTTCTTGATGTTGTAAATGCGTTGAACGGCTGACTCATTGGTGGCATCGCAGCCCAATCCCCACACGGTGTCGGTAGGATAAAGAATTACACCTCCCTTTCTAAGGGTTTCCAGGGCCTGGATAATATCTTCATTCATGGTGCAAAATACTTTGGTAAAACGACATCAGGGCATGGGTTCTGCCTTCGGGGTGAAACTGCAAAGCCCTTTTCTTCCCTTTCTGGGCTAATTCCCGTGCGAACACCTGATTGTAAATGACTTTTTCAGTAAGCCGGGCTACGGCTTCTTCATCATTGGGATTGCAGTAAAGCGCCGCATCATTTCCGATCTCCGGAAGGGAGGAAACAGACGAAGTGATCACCGGGCATCCACAGGCCATAGCTTCCACCAGTGGAAGTCCAAACCCTTCATAATGTGACAGATAGATCATACAGGAAGCCTGGTGGTAAATTGCAGGCAGGTCAAAATCAGGAACATTGTTCAGAATATGCACTTTACCTTGCAGGTTGTGTTTCCGGATGTATTCCCTGATTTGTTTTTCATAGGGAGTCGATCTTCCCACCAGCACATAAGGGATATCAATCTGATGCCGGTGTAAGGCTTCCAAAACCCCCAGCTGATTCTTCCTGGGTTCAATTGTCCCGACAGTAAGAATAAACTGCTGAGGTAACTGATATTTCTTACGGACATCGTCCAGGTCGTTGATGTAATAATTGAGGAAGAAACGTTCAGAAATGCTTTGGTAAATGACTTCAATTTTTGAAGGATCCACCTGGAGATGGTGAATCAGGTCGCTGCGGGTTTGCTGACTGGTGGCAATGATTTTGGTAGCTGCACTGCAGGCATAGCGCACTTTTTCATAATAGATTTTCCGGTCAATTGCTTTATACAAGCCCGGAAAATTCATAAAAATCAGGTCATGAACCGTAACCACAGATGGAATGCCGGTTTGATGAATTCCGGCAGGCAATTCGTTGCTCAGGCCGTGGAATAAATCCAGTCCGGAATGCCGGATTTTTTTTGACAGGTATAAACTCCTCCACAACGATTTAAAAATGGAAAAGAGCGGACTTTTAGGGCTGACTGACTCGAAGAAACGGTATTCCCTGAAAATGGAAGTCCGGACCTCGGGGGTAAAGAGAAGGTATTGATGAGATGGATAGTATTTGTGCATGGCAACCAGCGTATTCCTGCTGTAATTGCCAAGACCTGCTTTGTTCAGGTAGGCCCTTTTTGCATCAAATCCTATACGCATAAAAAATTGTCTTAACTATGATTTTTGTGATTTAAATGATTTTTCTGATTGTGATAGTTTCCTTGAATCAATAAACTGCAACTTAAAGAAACATCAAAACCGATTTATACCTGGAATTCAGGTAATGCCTCAAAATCAAGGGTGGCAAAGTAATCGCTGAGGGATTCGGCTCTTCGAATCTCCATGACCTCGCCATTTTCGCGGAGCAGTAATTCTGCCGATCTGAGTTTCCCGTTGTAGTTGAATCCCATGGCATGACCGTGGGCGCCGGCATCGTGGATTACCAGCAGGTCGCCGGGAGACACTTCCGGAAGGAGCCGGTCAATGGCGAATTTATCATTGTTTTCACAAAGGGAGCCGGTCACATCGTATAGCCTGTCGGCAGGCAGATCTTCTTTACCAACCACTGTAATATGGTGGTATGCACCGTACAAAGCCGGGCGCATGAGATTCACCATGCAGGCATCCATCCCGGCAAAATTTTTATAGGTGTTTTTGATGTGAAGAACCTGTGTCACCAAAAATCCATAGGGGCCGGTCACCGCCCTGCCCGATTCAAAATTCAGCCTTAAAGGTTCCAGTCCATTGGCTACGATAATATCTTCATACAATCTACGGATTCCCCGGCTCATATACTCCAGGTCAACCGCTTGTTGCTCAGGGCGGTAAGGAATACCGATCCCACCTCCCAGGTTGGCAAACTCAATGGTAACACCCAGTTCGTTCCGGATCTCGAGAATCAATCTGAAAAGAATTTCCGCAGTTTCCAGGAAGTAGTCGGGATCCAGTTCGTTGGAAGCCACCATGGTATGAATTCCGAAACGGGTAACCCCTTTTTCCCTGGCAATGCGATAAGCATCCATCATCTGGGACCTGGTCAGGCCATATTTGGCTTCCTCCGGGTGGCCGATGATCAGGTTGCCTTCCTTCAAATTGCCCGGATTGTACCGGAAACAAAGGGTTTCGGGCAATCCGGCGTGCTTTTCAAGATAGGCTATGTGAGATATATCATCCAGGTTGATAATGGCGTTCAGTTCCCGCGCTTTCAGAAATTCATAAGCCGGGGTATCATTGCTGGTAAACATGATCTCATCTCCCCTCATACCCAGTCGTTCAGCCAGTTCCAGCTCAGCCATAGAACTGCAATCGATACCGAATCCTTCCTTTCTCAGAATTTTCATCAGGTAGGGATTTGGAGCTGCCTTTATGGCATAATATTCCTTAAAACCAATATTCCATGAAAATGCCTCGTTGAACCTGCGGGCATATTCCCTCATCCCCTTTTCATCATATAGGTGGAAAGGTGTTGGGTAAAGGGCAATAATTTCCTTCAGCTTCTCCTGGCTGAAGGGAAGTTTCTTTTCTGACATAGTCTCAGATTTTGAAAGCAAAGTTAGAGGATTAACTTCTTATTTAGACGAAATTTAACTTAACAGGCCTTATTCACCGGATAAATTAACAAACTGTAAAGAAAACTTCGAGTGAATAACCGGGCGGATTATATTTGCGGAAATAATGGTTTTACCTCACCCCCTGCCCCCTCTCCTTTCGCCAGCTGGCGGAGCAGAGGGGAAAATGGGCAGGTGGTTAACAATCGGGTTTATAAAACAAAATAAAATAGGATATGGCACAAATCAACGAGAATTACCTGAAACTGGCTGCAGGCTATCTTTTCCCGGAAATTGGCCGCCGGGTAAATGCTTTTGCACAAGCCAATCCCGAAAAAAGGGTCATCAGAATGGGCATCGGGGATGTGACCCAGCCACTGACGCCTGCTGTAATTAAAGCTTTTCATGAGGGAGTGGAAGAAATGGCGCATCCTGCCACGTTCAAAGGGTATGGTCCGGAACTGGGTTACGCTTTTTTACGGACGGTAATTGCTGAAAAAGCCTTCGCTTCCCGTGGAGCCCATGTTTCCCCGGATGATATTTTCATCTCTGACGGGTCTAAATGTGATACCGGAAATATTCAGGAGATCTTTGGCAGCAACAGCAGGATTGCCATTTGTGATCCGGTTTATCCCGTATATGCCGACACTACCGTAATGTCGGGGAAAACCGGAAATATGATGGGAAACGGGTATTATGACGGAATCATTTACATGCCCTGCACTGCGGAGAATCATTTCATTCCTGAATTGCCCGATGAGGTACCGGATTTGATATTTCTTTGTTATCCCAATAATCCTACCGGCACTGTAGCAACGAAAGATGAACTGAAAAAATGGGTGGATTATGCCCTTGAACATAAAAGCGTCATCTTGTTTGATGCTGCCTACGAAGCCTTTATCCGGGATCCGGAAATTCCCCACTCCATCTACGAGATAGAAAATGCTGAAAAGGTAGCTATCGAATTCAGGAGTTTATCCAAAACTGCAGGGTTTACCGGCACCCGGCTGGCTTATACGATAATACCTTCAGCCCTTATGGGATATGACAGTCAGGGCAATGCCATCCCGGTAAAGAAACTATGGGACCGCCGGCATTCCACCAAGTTCAATGGTGTATCCTATCCGGTTCAGAAAGCTGCCGCAGCAGTCTTTTCAGAAGAAGGCCAGAAAGAAACACAGGCTGTGATTGACTATTACATGGAGAATGCAGCCATCATTAAAAAGAGCCTCACCACATTGGGCTATGAAGTATACGGCGGGGAAAATGCCCCTTATATATGGACAGGAACGCCCGGAGGGATGAAATCCTGGGAATTCTTCGATTTGTTACTGACCAGGGCCAATGTAGTCGGCACCCCTGGTTCAGGTTTCGGCCCCGCAGGAGAAGGCTATTTCCGGTTTTCTGCTTTCGCTGACCGGGAAAATGTGCTGGAAGCTATGGAACGGATTAAAACGGTATAAAAAAAGGGCTTTCGCCCTTTTTTTATACCGTTTTCAGGATATCCCAGACAAAGGCCCGGATACCCACCTCCAGGTTTATTTCATCTATCTTTTTGACAATTTTAAGTAATTCCTCCACTTTGTCATCCTCAACAATGGTCAAAGCTGCTGAATTCATTTCCGGCCAGGTATGGGTTCCCATGCGGGGCTCTCCATCCACAGAACCTCTTCCGCTGACATTGTTCCACCAGGTATAGCCCCTGATGCCCAGTTTGTCAAAGGTATATTCTATCCTTTCGGTATTGGCCTGATTTAATATAATAAATACTGCTTTCATTTTTTTTAAGATTTAATTCTCCAGAAAATGATATTGCTTTCTCACCTTTGTCACTTTGTCCCGCTCACCTCTTTTTGCAAAAATCCCGTACATGACCGGAACAATAACCATGGTGACTACCGTGGAAAATACCAACCCGCCGATCACGGTGATTCCCATCGGGGCCCAGATTTCAGATCCTTCGCCCGTACTGAGGGCCAGTGGCAACATTCCGAGGATGGTGGTTGCTGCAGTCATAATAACAGGACGTAACCTTGATTTACCGGCAATGGCAATGGCTTCATTCAATTCATATCCCCGGTCCCGGGTCAGATTGGTGAAGTCAATCAGCACAATCCCGTTCTTCACCACAATCCCGATAAGAAGCACCGCTCCCAAACCAGCTACGAGGTTCAGGGTGGTACCGGTCAGAAACAAAGCCAGCACCACACCGGTAAATGCGAACGGAATGGAGAACATGATCACAAAGGGCATGGTAAAGGATTCAAACTGAGAGGCCATTACAATGAATACCAGGATAAGACTAAGTACCATCAGCAATCCCAGATCCATAAACGATTCCATCTGGTCCTCATAAGCGCCCCCCACATTCACCATAACTTCCTGGGGTACAGGGATATCTTTGATGGCAGCTTTGATGTTTTCAGCCAGAGTTCCCAACGCCACATGGTCGGGAGATGCCGAGATGGTTACCAGTCTTTCTTTCCGTTTGTGTTGTATGCTGGGCGGTCCCCAGTATTCCTTCACTTCCCCGATCTCTTTCAGTTTGATCTTTTTACCCACCGGTGTTGTAATAGTGATCTGCTCAAGGTCAGATATGGAAGATCTGTATTCCTTAGGAAATCTGACTTTGATGTCAAACTCGTCCCCTTCTTCCCTGAATTTGGAAACGAGAAGCCCGCTTACCCGGTTCCTGATATAAGTGGAAACCATGGCTGTATTCAGCGCGTTTAATGCCAGTTTTTGTTTATCCAGGAGAATCTGAAGTTCAGGCTTATCCTTTTTCCGGCTGATGGTCACATCTTTAGCACCTTTCAGTGTTGACAGTTTCTGTTTGTACTGCTCGGAAAGCAGGTTGGTGGTATTGAAATCATACCCGTAAACTTCAATGTCCACGGTGTTTGATCCCCCCATCATCATGTTGCTCGAAGTAGAAAGAGAACTGCTGACAATTTCCGGGAATTGAGCCAGATCAACCCTCATTTCATCCGTAATTTCAAATACAGAACGCTGACGCTCTTCCACAGGAGTCAACCGCATCATCAAATTGATCATATTGGAACCTGTCGCGGAAAAGAGGGAGAACATCCCGCCTTCATCATCCGAGCCTGACGAGGTAGAAATAAGGGTCACTTCAGGGTATTTTTCCTTAATCAGTTTTTCGAGTTTCCGGGCGGTTTTAACTGTTTCCTCCACCCTGGTTCCGGTCTGCAGTTCCACGGCTATCCGGATGCTGCTCTCATCCGATTCCGGCATGTAGTCGGTCCCGATCACCGTGATCAGAAACATGGAAGAGATGAAAATCAAGGCTGCAATACCCACCACCACTTTTTTGTGGTGCAAAGACCATTTCAGTGTCCTGACATAAAAAGCATCAATCCGGTCAAGCAATACACCAATGGTACTATGCCACCCGAAACTCCTGGGATTCAAATCTTTCTCCCTCAGCTTCAACAATTTTGCTGACATCATCGGGGTAATGGTGATAGCGGCTAATGCTGAAACGGTTATGGTAATGGTAACAATCCATCCCAACTGGTTAAACATAACTCCGGTGATTCCGGAAACCATGGTCAGCGGGAAGAACACAGCCACCACCACAAGGGTCGTAATAATAACGGCCAGCCATACCTCGTTGGTGGCGTAAATCGCCGCTTCCCGCGGATTGCTGCCCCTTTCTATATGTCTGGTAATGTTTTCCAAAACCACAATGGCATCATCCACCACCATCCCGATGGCAATCGAAAGCGAAGTGAGGGAGATTACATTGATGGAATTTCCTGTTAAGTACAGGTAAATGAATGCAACGATGAGGGAAATGGGAATGGTAAGGACAATGATAAAGGTAGCCCTCCACCTGCCCAGGAAGAATAATACCACCAGCATGACAAAGATGAACGCCCACATCAGGGTTTCCGAAAGATTACTGATGGAGCCCTTGATAAAGGTAGAGGTATCCATGATCAGGTTAATCTTCACATCAGGCGGCAGGTCAGCTTTCAGCTTCTCCATCGTCTCATTGATTTCCTTGGCAACTTTTACGGTATTGGCCCCTGACTGTTTCATGGCAAAAATCCGCATCCCGTTTTCCCCGTTTATTTTTTCTTCGAGGGAAATGTCTTTCAATGAATCCTTTACATTTGCCACATCTTTTAAATAAACGGTCTTCCCGTTGTAATTGCTGACTACCAGGTTCCGGATGGATTCGCTTTCGGTAAATTCACCCTGAATACGCAACTGATAATCCATATCGCCCATTTTTATATTTCCGGAAGGCATATTCAGGTTTTCACCGGCAATGACATTCCCGATCTGCTCGACCGTCAGGTTATAGGCATCCAGTTTTCCAGGGTCGGCATCCACGTAGATGACCCGTTTGGGTTGCCCCATCATGGAAATGGACCCTACGCCATCCACACGGTTCAAAGGGTTGATAATCTTCTCTGTGATCAGTTTTTCCAGGCCAGGATAACTCTCCTTTGCAGTAATAGCATAGAACACGATCGGCATCGAAGAGGTTTTGAATTTGTAAATCACCGGTCGCTCACAACCATCCGGCAGATAATCGTATAGCCTGTCTGTGACATCCCGGATATCATTGGTGATTTCTGCCAGGTTGGCACCCCACTCAAATTCAAGGGTGATGACCGAAAGATTATCATAAGATGTCGATGTGACCTCTTTCAGTTTGTCCAGCGAATTGAAGGAATCTTCCAGAGGTTTGGTGACATTGGCTTCGATATCCGCGGCATTGGCTCCCGGATAAGTCGTCATGATGCTCACTCCCGGAATTTCCATTTCCGGATAAAGGTCAATGGGAATGTTGATCAGTGAATATATCCCCATCACAATTATGGCTGTAAAAACCATGTAAGTTGTAATGGGCTTGTTTACAGCGCTTTTGTATATACTCATAGCTGTGTGCTTTTAATACTTGGTGAAAAGAAATTATTCATTGACAACTTTAACATCAACGCCATCCAATAACCTGGATTGTCCGCTGATGATCACACGGTCACCCTGCTTCAGTTCATCAGAAATGACTTCTACCTTGTCATTGAAACGATTACCGGTGATTACGGAAACTCTTTTTGCTTTTCCATCCTGCTCGACAAACAGGTAACGGTCATTGGAACCCTGCATTTTCAGCACTGCCTGTGCTGGAAGGACGATCGCCTCCACTTCTTCCAGTTGGAAAGACGTTCTGCAGAACATGCCCGGACGAAGAATTCCTTCCCGGTTGTCCAGGGAGATTTCCACGTTGAAACTTCTGGTGGTGGGATCAATGGTCGGGAAAATCCGGTACACTTTACCGGTAAAGGTCTTGCCGGGATAGATATCACAGGTGATGTCCACGCTCATGCCATTTTTGATTTGCGGGTAGTACTTCTCAGAGATTCCTGCGATTACTTTTAACCTGTCGATCTGCACCAGGGAGAGAATAGCCGCCTTACCCACTGTAGCCACGGGAGCACCGGAATACATTTCACCGGCTTCAAAGTATTTCCCGGAAATAACCCCGCTGAAAGGAGCTTTCAGCCTGGTATTTTCTGTGAGGAAAGCAACACTTGATTTGGCAATTTCATATTGCGCCCTTATCTGGTCATATTGCTGCTGGGCAATGCTTCCGAATTTTTTAAGTGTATCCAGTCTGTTGAAATCGGTTTCCAGGGTTTTCAGCTGAATTTCAGCCTGATGCAATTGGGTTTTGTCCATCTGAACCAATACAGTCCCTTTGGATACACGGCTTCCTTCTTCCACATAAATGGCATCAATCCGGCCGGGAGAGGCCGGTGCCAGATGTACCTCTTCAAAGCCCTGAAGGGTAGCTGCATATTCCACAGAATGAGCAATTTTCTCATAGTTCAGTGCAATGGTTTTTACTATTTCCACTTTGGGTGCAGCCAATGCAACCGCTGTTTCCGACTTTTTCTGCTCAGCCTGGTTACAGGACCAAAAGCTTACCAGCGTCGCGGCTGACAAAATCACAACAAATTGTTTCATTATTTTCAGTTTTTAATTATTTCAATTTTCCATTTATTTTATCCAGCTCAACAGTGGCCTGGAGCACCTGATAAACCGACGAAATATAATCCGTCTCTGCCTTAACATAGTTGTTGTCAGCAGAAACCAGTTCCAGACCGGATATCATGCCCTGATCAAACTTCCTTTTCAGGTTATCATACACACTTTTAGCCACATCCAGATTCTTTAACTGATTCAGGTAGGTCTCATTGGCGCTCTTCAGGTTGTATTGCAGCTGCTTTTCCTGAATCTGAAGCTGCTCAGCCATAAACGCTTTGGTGTTGCGGATGGTTTCCAGGTCAATTTTTGCCTGATCCACCTTTGCTTTCCTTTGCCCACCGGAAAAGATCGGTATGGAAAGATTGGCCCCAAGCATATTTTTCGGCGACATATCAAAGTTGGGCTTGATGATTTTTTCAGTCCTTGAATAATAACCGGTCAGGGTTGGCAGATAAGCAGAATTTTGCATTTTAACCTGCTTAACCGACATCTGTTCCTGAAGTTCCACCAACTGGTAATCCTTATTCATGGTGAGGTCAAAAAGAGGTTGTGTATTCAAGGTACCTTTCACCATTCCCATGACTTGTTCCAGGGTATTGGTCAGTTCAAAATCCTGCCCAACTTCCAAACCAAGTTGTAAGCGGAACATATTTTTAGCCAGTTCCAGTTGCCGGGCTGCATTGCTGACGGCATTCTGAAGGGCGGCAATCTGCACACCCAGCTGGTCCAGGTCAGTTTTTTCCAGTATCCCCACCTTTACCATGGCTTCTGTTTTCCGGTAGACCTCCTCGAGGTTGGTGACGTTTTTATTCATCAGGTTCAGCAATTCGCCGGAAACCAGCACCAGGTAGTAACTGCCCGTAACCTGTGCAAGCACATCCTGCTCAGTCTTTTCATAATTTTTCTCTGTCAGCGTTTTGCCCAGTTTGGCCAGTTCCAGTCCGACAAAATAGCTACCGCTGAACAACAATTGACCAACCTGCAGGTTAAATTGGCTGGTTGGTTTGATCGGGATTTCAGTTGCCGGAGCATTGGGATCAAAACGGATGGAGAGTTTGGCTCCCAGAGCATTTGAATAGTTCAGGGTAGACGAGATCTGGGGCAATCCGGCAGCGATCGCTTCCTTTAACTGGTACTGAGCCTTATCTACCGCATAGGAAGAATTTTTTAACATCCTGTTGTACTGGATAGCCTGCTTTTTGGCTCCTGACAGGTCGAATGTTTGCTTTTGCTGTGCTATTCCCCATGAGGAAAGCACCATCAACAAGGATAGTAATAGAACAAATTTTTCTTTCATGGTCATATTTAAAGCATTTAATATTCCAGTTTATGTAAATAGGAATCCATCAGTTTTTGGCCGCTTTCCGTACAAATTCCGCGGAAATAGGGCAGAAAAATATTCTCCATGGCCAACTGACGATCCAGGTTCATCATCCTGATCCCCTTGCTGGTATGAAACAGGTTTACCAATTCAAACAGGAAGGAATCCACAACATCAATCTTAATTTCTTCCCTGAAAAAACCTTCCTTTTTTCCCCTTTCCAGTAAAGCGTATGACACGGAGAATTCCCTGCATTTTTCCCGGTTGGCATGCCAGGATGCATTCAGCCGTACAAAATATTTTTTCAAATCCTCGAAAATAATAAGGTTCTGTGACATCATTTGTTTGTGCTGGTGATCAATAATTACAAAAATGGCCTCAATTACATTATCCGTTTTTTCCACCATCTCCAGCATCCTGATGTTGTTGCTTCTGATCCAGTATTCAATGGCATTCAGCAGCAGTTCATCCTTATCTTTGAAAAGTTCATAGATGGTCCGTTTGGATATACCCAGATCCATCGCAATTAAATCCATAGTAAGACTTTTTGTTCCCATAATCTGGAACAAATCAGCTGTTCTGGCAAGTATCCTTTCCCTGTAATCCATTACTGATGTAATTTGAGACAAAACTAAAAAACCATTTTAGTTTTTTAGTTTTTATCCTCATCCAATTCAGCAGGAATTAACAATAAATTCATTCAGCAGAAACTAACAGAATTAACATTTTGAGAACCTCATAAAAAAAATAAGGTCATCCTGCCCCGATATCTATCGGGGCTGAATGACCTTGTATCTAAGATTAATTGTAACTAAATCAGACTCTTACGACTGAGCTGTAAAGTCCATGGCAGCCATACGTTTGTAGAAGTTATGCCTCCACTTCGCGTTTTCCTCTGCTGATTTGAACAATTCTTCGGCTTCTTCCGGGAATGATTTCTTCAGGGAAGTATAGCGCACTTCTCCATTGAGGAATTCCTGGAATTTGCTCCAGTCGGGCTCTTTGGAATCGAGCTGGAACGGATTTTTCCCTTCAGCTTCCAACAGCGGATTGTAGCGGTAGAGTGTCCAGTAACCGGCTTCCACAGCTTTGGCCATTTCTTCATTTGACTTGCCCATACTGGCACGCAGACCGTGGTTGATACAGGGTGAATAGGCAATGATGATGGAAGGTCCGGGATAAGCTTCAGCTTCCTTCACCGCTTTGAGGAACTGCGACTGGTTGGCGCCGATGGCAACCTGTGCCACATAGACATAACCATAGGAGAACATCATAGCGCCCAGGTCTTTCTTCCTGATCCGTTTTCCGGCTGCTGCGAATTTGGCCACTGCGCCAACCGGTGTAGCCTTGGAAGACTGACCGCCGGTATTTGAATATACTTCGGTATCCATCACGAGCACATTCACATCGTGGCCGCTGGCCATCACGTGGTCCAATCCGCCGTATCCGATGTCATAAGCCCAACCGTCACCGCCGAATACCCAGATTGATTTTTTCACCAGGTACTGTTTCAGGTTCATGATGTCAATGGCATATTCTCCTGTTTTGCCTTTCAGGGCTTCCACCACCACGGCGGATGCTTTCACCGATTCTTCGGCATTGTCTTTACCGGCGAGCCAGGCGGAGAAGGCTGCTTTTTCTTCTTCTGAAATCCCGTTTTGCATGGCGGTTTCCATCAGCAGGGCTATCCTGTCACGCATTGCGGAAACGCCTTCAGCCATTCCGAAGCCATATTCAGCATTGTCTTCGAACAGTGAGTTGGCCCATGCCGGACCATGACCTGAGTCTTTGTGCATGGTATAAGGAGTTGCCGGGGCGCTTCCACCGTAAATGGAAGAACAGCCGGTGGCATTGCCTACCATCATCCTTTCTCCAAAGAGTTGGGTAATCAGTTTGATATGTGGCGTTTCACCGCAACCGGCGCAGGCGCCTGAGAACTCGAAGAGCGGTTGTGCAAACTGGGTATTCTTAACCAGCTTGTTCTTCTCCACCACATTTTCTTTCAGGCTTACCTTGTGGAAACAATATTCCCAGTTCGGGATTTCATGCCGCTGTGAATCCAACGGTTTCATGACCAGCGATTTGACCTTGGAAGGACACACGTCGGCGCAGTTACCGCAACCGGTACAATCGAGCACACTCACCTGTATGCGGAAATTAAGTCCGCCAAAGGTCTTCTGCGGAACAGCCAATCTGACGTTCATTCCGTCGGGAGCAGCTGCAGTTTCTTCTTCTGTAAGCAGGAAGGGACGAATAGCAGCGTGGGGACAAATATAGGCGCACTGGTTACACTGTGTACAGGTATCAGGATTCCATTCTGGAACAGTAACGGCTATTCCGCGTTTTTCATAAGCAGCGGTTCCGGGAAGGAAAGCTCCGTCTTCATAGCCTAAAAATGCGGATACCGGCAGGGAATCTCCCTTCTGCGCATTCATCACGTCAACTATATTCCTGATGTAGGAAGGACGCTCTCCTTCGATGATCGTATCTTCCTGTGAGGCAATATTTTTCCATTCCTCCGGAACTTCCACCCTGATGATATTTTTACCACCGGCATCAATGGCCGCATAGTTCATATTGATGATCTGCTCCCCTTTTTTACCGTAGGTTTTCAGAACTGCATGTTTCATTTCTTCCACAGCCATTTCAAAAGGAATCACATTGGTGATTCTGAAGAAGGCCGATTGCATGATGGTGTTGGTACGGTTACCCAATCCAAGATCCACACCCAGTTGTGTACCGTTGATGATGTAGAAATTGATCTCATTTTCAGCGAGGTATTTCTTCATGTTGTCGGGAAGCCTGTTTTTGGTTTCCTCCACATCCCAGATGGAATTCAGCAGGAACGAACCGCCTTTCTTCAGCCCCTTCAACACATCATACAGGTGGATATAGGCCGGAACATGGCAGGCCACAAAATCGGGAGTGGTTACCAGGTAAGTCGACCGGATCGGTTTATCGCCAAACCGGAGGTGGGAACAGGTAAATCCTCCTGATTTCTTGGAATCATACTGAAAATAACCCTGACAATATTTATCGGTAGCTTCACCAATAATCTTAATGGAGTTTTTATTGGCGCCAACAGTGCCGTCTGAACCCAAACCATAGAATTTGGCCTGATAAGTGCCAGCCGGGCTGAGGTCAACTTCCTCTTTCATCGGAAGCGATTTAAAGGTCACGTCATCCACGATCCCGATGGTAAAATCGTTTTTGGGTTCGTTCATTTCCAGGTTTTCATAGACTGAAAGAATCTGGGCGGAAGTGGTATCTTTTGAACCAAGACCGTAGCGGCCACCGACGATCAGCGGAGTTCTGCCTGTTCCATAGAATATGGATTTAATATCATGATAGAGAGGTTCGCCTTCTGAACCTGGTTCTTTGGCCCGGTCGAGTACAGCGATGCGTTTTACTGTCGCCGGAAGTACCCTGTAGAAATACTTGGGTGAGAAGGGTCTGAAGAGGTGAACGGCCAGCAGACCAACTTTTTTACCTTGTTTAATCAGATGATCAATGGTTTCCCGGATGGTTTCGGTTACCGAACCCATGGCGATGATGATATTTTCAGCATCAGGAGCGCCATAATAGGTGAAGGGGTGATATTCCCTGCCAGTAAGCGCTGAAATTTGCTGCATGTAACCTTCCACGATATCAGGAACGGCATCGAAATACCGGTTGGCTGATTCCTTGGCCTGGAAGAAAATATCCGGATTTTGTGCGGTTCCACGGGTCAGCGGATGTTCCGGATTAAGGGCACGGTCACGGAATTCCTGGATGGCATCCATCGGTACCAACTGCTTCATATCTTCCATGCTGATGACTTCCACCTTCTGAATTTCATGGGAAGTACGGAACCCGTCGAAGAAAGCAACGAAATGAACTCTCGATTTCAGGGTAGCCAGGTGAGCAACACCTGCAAGGTCCATCTCTTCCTGAACCGATCCTGAAGCCAACATGGCAAAACCAGTCTGACGGCAGGCATAAATGTCACTATGGTCACCAAAGATGGAAAGGGCATGTGCGGCAACTGCCCTGGCGCTCACATGAAAAACCGTAGGCAATAATTCCCCGGCAATCTTGTACATGTTGGGGATCATCAGCAACAAGCCCTGAGAAGCAGTGTAGGTGGTTGCAAGTGCTCCTGACTGGAGAGCTCCGTGAACAGCGCCGGCAGCACCTCCTTCACTTTGCATCTCTGCCAGCCTTACAGGCCGGCCAAACATATTCTTCTTTCCGTTTGCAGCCCATTCGTCCACGTATTCTGCCATGGTTGAAGAAGGCGTAATCGGATAAATACAGGCAACTTCACTGAACATATAACTGATATACGATGCAGCATAGTTACCGTCACAGGTGATGAATTTTTTTTGTTTTGTCATGTCTACATTGATTTATTTCAATACTCTATTCTTGTTTCTTTCAATATAAAAAACCAAATAACCACAAGGGTATTTTATTCCCCTCGCCTGTTTCAATCATGTCGGCAGCAGAAAAATTGCCACTCGTTGGCTCCGATTTCCGTCCCCCTACCTGAAAACTGTATTCGCCATCAACCAGAAATTCTCCTTCAGAAGAAAATTTCACATGATGTGACATTCCAACCTGGTTGAGGAAGAAAGTATGCCGGAGATTTGTGCTGGTCACCTTGTCAGGAGCAATGGCATACAATAAATTGGTGTTGTTCAGGTACACTTTAACAGGCTTCTTCATTTGATCTTCGTCACCATTGTTGTACAAAAGATGAATCAGCCGGGCATCTTTCAGGTACTGCAAATAGTTCATGACTGTCGCTCGGGAAGTCTGAATGGAAGAAGAAAGTCTGCTTACATTCGGGGTAAACGGAGTATCAGCGGCAATGATGTACAACAGTTTTTTCAGGTTGGGAAGATATTTCAAATCTACCTGATTGATATACGGAATGTCGATTTCAAGGGCAAGATTAATGTTTTTCAGCAGGGAATCAGTGTAAAAATCGCCCATTTCCATAAAATATGGATAAAAACCACACCTCAGGTAGTCGCTGAACCAAGCCAGGGGTTTTACTTTATCGATAATTCCCTGAGCCAGGCGGACATGATCCTGCAGAATTTCCGAAAACTCCAGTACCGGAAAATTCCCGTCAGTCTTCAGGTTTAGAAATTCCCTGAATGACAGACCTTCCAGGTAATACAGCTTAACAATTCCGTTCAGCTCAGGATTACCATCCCTTACCTTTGAAACCGGTGAAGTGGTGAATACAATCCGGAGATCAGGAATTTCATCATAACATTTCCGCAATTCTGCTGACCAGCCAGGAAACTTATTTACCTGATCCAAAAACAAAACTCTTCCACCCACCTTTGAAAACTCATCAGCGAAAGAAAAAATTCTTCTTCTGGTGAAATACAGGTTGTTCAGGTTAATGTACAGGACGGATTTATCGGATTTGTGGTATTTACGGATGAAGTCAAGCAGGAAAGTTGTCTTCCCAACTCCTCTGAATCCCTTGATGCAGATCATCCGGTCATTCCAGTCGATCTGATCTGAAAGTCCACGGTGAAGCACATCGTCAGCGCTTTCCAGCAGGAGGTGGTGATGTTGAATCAGGCTTTCCAAATATCTAAATTTGGAGCGAAATTAGTCAAAAGAACTACAATTTTGCAATCTTCACATTGCAAAATTTGGTTTTTTATGTAATTTATAATTAGTAAAAATAGCAGAGGGGGATCAATGACCCCCCTCTGCCCTATTTTTCTATTGGTAATCAGATGTCTGCATTCATAGAAATGAGGAATTCCTCAATTGAACGGGTTTTCATCAGCCGGTCTTTCATAAAATCCATAGCTTCGAGGGAATTCATGCCGCCGAGGTAATTACGGAGAATCCAGATTTTATCCAGGATATACCGGGAAAGCAGCAGGTCTTCGCGACGGGTGCTGGAAGCCGGAATGTCGATGGATGGATAGATTCTCTTGTTGGAAAGTTTGCGGTCGAGCTGAAGTTCCATATTGCCGGTGCCCTTAAACTCTTCAAAGATAACGTCATCCATTTTTGAACCGGTCTCCGTCAAAGCAGTCGCCAGGATGGTCAGAGAACCACCTTCTTCGATGTTCCTTGCAGCGCCGAAGAATCTTTTCGGTTTATGGAGAGCATTGGCGTCAACACCTCCGGAGAGTACTTTCCCGGATGCAGGCTGTACCGTGTTGTAAGCACGGGCCAGACGGGTAATGGAATCAAGCAGAATAACCACATCATGGCCGCATTCTACCAGTCTTTTTGCTTTTTCGAGCACCATACCAGCCACACGTACATGTCTTTCAGCAGGTTCGTCGAAGGTGGAGGAGATGACTTCTGCATTCACGCTCCGGGCCATATCGGTTACCTCTTCGGGGCGCTCATCGATCAGCAGTACAATCATGTACACTTCGGGATGATTGGCGGCTATGGCGTTGGCAATCTCTTTAAGCAATACCGTTTTACCGGTTTTGGGCTGTGCAACGATCAAACCGCGCTGTCCTTTTCCGATAGGGGTAAACATATCAACAATCCGGGTGGAAATGTTATCATGGCCATTGCCGGTCAGTTCGAATTTTTCATTGGGGAACAAAGGGGTCAGGTGGTCAAAGGGTACCCTGTCTCTGATGTATTCCGGGCTCCGTCCGTTGATTTCCAATACCTTGATTAAAGGGAAGTATTTTTCACCCTCTTTGGGTGGCCGGATGGTTCCCCGGCAGGTATCCCCCGTTTTCAATCCAAAGAGTTTGATCTGGGACTGAGAAACATAAATATCATCCGGTGAATTCAGATAGTTGAAATCTGCGGAACGCAGAAATCCATAACCTTCCGGCATAATTTCCAGCACACCGGTGTTGGAAACGATGCCGTCAAATTCATAATTTTTATCAAGTACATTCTTTTCCGGGGCTTTCTCTGCAGGAACGAAATTCTTAGCGCCCTGATTTTCCTTTTTCTGCTGCCAGTCAGGTTTCTTGAATTTGCGCTGAAATCCCTGTTGCCCGGAGGCCGGAGCGACAGTTTCCCGGGATTTTTCCTGGCCAGTTTCCTGTTCTGTCGGTTCAACCGAAGTTTCAGCGACAACAACCACCGGAATTTCCTCTTCCGGTTCAGGTAGAGCAACCGTTTCTGGTTCCGGAACAGGGTTCATCGCCTCCAAATCACGTTCTCCCTGTTTGTGCTCAGTAACAACAGACTTGCCTTTACGTAAGTCTTTCTCACGGGAAAACTCCTTCATGATGGCTTTCAACTGATCATGACGGGAAAGCGTCTTTGTCGGGGGTGGAGTTTCTTCTTTTTCCTGAGGTTGTTCCGCTTCAGGAACAGACTTTTCCTGTTTCTGGGGTGTGGATTCTTTTCCCACGACCTGCTTAATCAGTTCTTTATAACTACGTCTGACTTTGACAACATTCTTTTCCTTTTCCGGATTTTCATTATCTGTCTTTTCATCTGCCGGAAACGGAGCAACACTGTTGGTAGCATTACCCGCGGTTGATTTTGATCTGGCATCAACCTCCTGCATTTTTCTTTCTGCATTCACGATGGCCTGGGTATCCAGAATCTTATACACCAAATCCTGCTTTTTATAAGACTCTACCCTTTTAATTTTTAACTCCTTCCCTATTTCCCGTAATTCAGGCAGCAGTTTTTTATTAAGCTCTAAAATATCATACATAAAATGATGGTATAAACATTGGATTACTGATTGAAAACTTCTGAACTTTTCGTGGAGAGAGGTAAAAACAGAAATTTGCGCCAAAATTAATTAAAATTCACCCATATGCAAAATTTGTTACTTTTTTTTTAAATTCGTAGCCTGATGTCGAAGTATTCGGAAAAACCCAAATAAATCTGACTGTCAAAACTCAAGCATGAGGCAACTCAAAATATCAAAGCAGGTCACTAACCGGGATGCAATGTCGCTGGATAAGTATCTACACGAAATTGGGAAGATTGAGTTGCTGAGTCCTGAGTTGGAAGTAGAACTTGCCAAAAGAATAAAACTTGGAGACCGGCAGGCTTTTGAAAAACTGATCAAAGGGAATCTCCGTTTTGTGGTTTCTGTATCCAAACAATATCAGAATCAGGGTCTCAGTCTTTCAGATCTGATCAATGAAGGCAACCTGGGTCTGATAAAAGCTGCAGAACGCTTTGATGAAACACGTGGATTTAAGTTTATTTCCTATGCTGTGTGGTGGATCCGGCAATCGGTGTTACAAGCCCTCGCTGAACAGGCGAGGATTGTAAGACTTCCGCTGAACAAAATCGGATCCATCAGTAAAATCAACCGGGCATTCAGCCAGCTGGAACAGGAGTTTCAGCGGGAACCTACCTTCGAAGAACTATCGGCTGTGCTTGACCTGGCACCTTCGATCATTGAAGATTCCATGAACCTCAATCGAATACACATCTCCATGGACGCCCCACTGCGGGAAGATGATGACAATACCCTTTACGATGTCATGCTGAATGATGATTCGCCCAGCGCTGACAACGAGCTGATGATGAACTCGCTCAGAAAGGAGATTGAAAGATCGCTATCCACACTCAGCGACCGGGAATCAGATGTACTGCGCTTTTTTTTCGGGCTGCATGGATTTCCTATGCTCACCCTGGAAGAAATTGGCGACCAACTTGGTCTGACCAGGGAAAGAGTCAGGCAAATAAAGGAAAAAGCGATTAAAAAACTGAAAAACAAATACCGGAACCAATTGCTGAAAGCATATCTTGGTTTATAAGACAGGAACGACATGAAGAGTAGAATGATAGCGCCTTCCATCCTTTCAGCCAATTTTAACCAGTTGGGCGACGATATCCGCATGATCAACCAGAGTGATGCCGACTGGATTCATTTCGATGTGATGGATGGAGTTTTTGTCCCGAACATTTCCTTTGGCATTCCTGTTATTGAACATGTAGCCAGAATTGCCTCCAAACCGCTGGATGTTCACCTGATGATCATTTCCCCTGACCAGTTTATTGTTCCCTTTGCCCAAGCAGGCGCCGCACTGATTACTGTCCACATGGAAACCTGCCCGCACCTTCACCGTACAGTCGGCTTAATTAAGGAACAGGGTATCATGGCCAGCGTCTGTCTCAATCCCCATACTCCTGTGAGTTCGCTGGAATGCATCATTGCCGGGTTGGATATGGTGCTGCTTATGTCGGTAAATCCGGGATTCGGCGGGCAAAAATTCATTGAAGGAACAATAGAAAAGGTAAAGACACTGGCTGAACTGATTGACAGGAAAAACCCGGCCTGCCTGATTGAAGTAGACGGGGGAGTCAATGAAGAAACAGGAAAGAAGCTCTTTGATGCCGGCGCAAATGTCCTCGTAGCAGGTAATTACGTTTTCTCAGCACCTGATCCCAAACAAGCCATCATCCGGCTTAAAAACTGCTGATTATCACGATTCCAGAAGCAACTGACCTGCAATCTGACCGGCCTTTTCTTT
>DAIDJX010000020.1 GCA_027451165.1 Prolixibacteraceae bacterium
GAGGGTCTTCGAGCGGTTTTTCAGGGTAGATAAGTCAAGGTCACGGATTCAGGGGGGTACAGGACTGGGGCTTTCCATTGTAAAACACATCATTGAAGCCCATAACCAAACCATCAGTGTGAAGAGTATTCCTGATGAAGGTACCACCTTTGCATTTACCCTTGAAAAAGCCAGGTAAAAATGGTTATTTTTGACCTTTGATGCTCAGTTGTTTTGACCGCGTTGTAAAACATCTATAAAACGGAAGCCATGAGTGAAGAAAAAATGAAAGTGCTGCTGGTAGACGACGAAGAAGATATTCTCGAATTCATCAGTTATAACCTGGAAAGGGAAGGTTTTACGGTATTTACGGCAGCCAACGGTAAGGATGGAATACGGATGGCGGAAAAAGTGCAGCCCCATTTGATCCTCCTCGATCTGATGATGCCGGAGATGGATGGCATTACCGCCTGTGAGGAAATCCGGAAAATCCCGCTCCTGCAACATACCCTGATCGCTTTTCTGTCGGCACGCGGGGAAGATTACTCCCAGATTGCCGGTTTTGAAGCCGGTGCCGATGATTACATCACCAAACCGATACGGCCCAAAGTGCTGGTAAGCAGGGTTAAAGCCTTACTGAAGCGTCTTGCCCCACCGGTTACAGAACCAGTGTTGACCGATCCTGAAAATACGGTTTCCATTGGCAACCTCATCATCGACAAAGAACGTTACCTGGTCAAACTGGGCAATGAGGAGATGATTCTGCCCCGTAAAGAGTTTGAGCTTTTGTCGCTGTTGGTATCCAAACCGGGAAAAGTATTTACCAGGGAAGAGATCTATTTTTCGGTATGGGGAGATAATGTGGTGGTGGGAGACCGTACCATCGATGTGCACATCCGGAAACTAAGGGAAAAAATTGGTAACGATCACATCAAAACCCTGAAAGGGATCGGATACAAATTCTCAGAGTAATCAGCTCTTCATAATTCCTTCCGGAGCCTGGCCACGGGAATATCCAGCTGTTCCCGGTATTTGGCCACCGTGCGCCGGGCAATGTTGTACGACTTTTCCCGGAGAATTTCCGTTAGCCGTTCATCGGTGACGGGATGGCGTTTATCTTCATTTTCGATACATTCTCTCAGGATTTTCTTGATTTCCCGGGTGGAAACCTCTTCGCCTGTATCCTTTTGCATAGCTTCCGAAAAGAAATATTTCAGAGGATACACACCAAAGTGCGTCTGAATGTATTTACTGTTGGAAACACGCGATACTGTGGAAATGTCAAGCCCTGTCCGTTCAGCGATGTCTTTCAGGATCATGGGTTTCAAACGGGTTTCGTCTCCTTCCTGAAAGTATTCCTTCTGAAAATCGATAATTTCCAGCATGGTGGACAGCAGCGTGTGCTGTCTTTGTTTCAGCGCATCCATAAACCAGCGTGCTGATTCCAATTTTTGCTTCACAAAAAGTGCAGCCTCTTTACTGCTCTTGTTTCTGGCATTGAACCCGGAAAGCGAACGCAGCATATCGAGATAGGATTCATTGATGCGCAATTCCGGCATATTTTTCTGATTAAGGCTCAGTTAGAGTTCCCCATCCACATTTTCCAGAATGAAATCGGGCACAATGTGCATGCTCGATTTCATCAAAGGGTTGCTGTAAGAACTACCTGGTTTCGGGTTGAGCTTCAGGATCAGATCAACGGCCTGCTTCAGTTCCTCATCCGGGACATTTAGCTTCCGGGTAATTTTGTCATAATGCTTCTTGGTAAATTCATCAAAAAAATCACGGATGATGGTAACCGCCAGTTCCCGTTGTTCTCCCTGCTTACGATGTAACTGTAAAAGCAGGCACTCCTGCAGGTCTCTGGCACCAACACCCGGCGGGTCGAAATCCTGGATCACTGATAATATTCTCTCCAGGTCTTTTTCACTGACCTCCATGTTCATGTGAAAAGCCAGGTCATCACTGATGGAAAGCAAATCCCGCCGGAGATAGCCGTCTTCGTCAATATTCCCGATGATGTATTCAGCCAGCAGTTTCTCTTTTTCATCGAACATGTCGGTACCGGCCTGCTCCAGCAAAAATTCGTGAAAGGTATCGCCTATGGAAAAGGGAATGTCCACCTGTTTGTCATCCGGGGAGTAATTGTTGGTTTGAAGACGGTAATTGGGAATTTCATCGTCGGGAAGGTAATCCTCAACCGAAAATTCCTCGTCATCCTTATCCTCTTCTGTTTTAAGTTCAGGAGCATCCGACGATTCTTCCTCATAGGAGGAATCATCTTCCATTTCCAGAACCGGATTCTCCTCCAGCTCCTTTTTAATCCGTTGTTCCAGCTGTAAGGCAGGAATTTCCAGCAGCTTGATCACCTGGATCTGCTGCGGGGAGAGTTTTTGTAAAAGCTTCTGCTGAAGCGATAGTTTTTGTTTCATTGTCCTGCTCCTGTAAGCAGGTCAAATTTAACATTTTTCCCTGATAAGCGAAAAGAAGGCGCCGATTAAAATTCTGCGTTCCTTGGTGTCCTCGGAAATGCAATGACATCCCTGATGTTTCCCATTCCGGTAATAAAAAGAATAAACCGCTCAAAACCAAGACCAAAACCACTGTGTACCACCGTTCCGAAGCGCCGGGTATCCATATACCACCACATCTCTTCGTCCGGAATATGCATCTCCTTCATTCTCGAAAGCAACTTGTCGTAGTTTTCTTCCCGCTGCGACCCGCCGATGATTTCTCCAATCTGAGGAAACAACACATCCATGGCAGCCACTGTTTTACCGTCGTCGTTCTGCTTCATATAGAAGGCTTTAATCTCCAGCGGATAGTTGATGAGGATGACCGGTTTTTTAAAATGTTTCTCAACCAGGTAACGCTCGTGTTCACTTTGAAGGTCGACGCCCCATTCCACGGGGAATTGAAATTTCTTTTTCTTATAATGGTTAGAATTTTTCAGAATGTCAATGGCTTCAGTATAGGTAAGTCTGACAAAATCATTTTCTGCCACAAACTTCAGTTTTTCAATCAGATCCATAGACTGCTGATCCTGTGGTTTCCCTTTTTCCTCCTCTTTCAACCGGCCGGCAAGGAAAAGAAGGTCATCCATACAATTTTCAAGGGCATAACGGATCAGAAATTTCAGAAAATCCTCAGCCAGATCCATATTGTCAGTCAGATCATAAAAGGCCATTTCGGGTTCGATCATCCAGAATTCGGCCAGGTGGCGGGTAGTATTGGAATTTTCAGCCCGGAAGGTAGGACCGAAGGTGTAGATTTCGCCAAGGGCCAGTGCTCCAAGTTCTCCTTCAAGCTGTCCCGAAACCGTCAGATTGGTAGGTCTTCCGAAGAAATCACCGGAATAATCCACTTTGTTCTCTTCCGTTCTGGGAAGGTTATCCATATCAAGGGTGGTTACCCGGAACATCTGACCGGCGCCTTCTGCATCCGATCCGGTAATGATGGGTGTATGCAGGTAATAAAACCCTTTCCGGTTGAAATAGTCGTGAATGGCATAGGCCATGGCATGACGGATCCGGAATATCGCGCTGAAAGTATTGGTGCGGAAACGGAGGTGGGCGTTTTCCCTTAAAAACTCCAGGGAGTGTTTCTTGGGCTGGATAGGATATTTATCCGGATCGGCTGGTCCAAGCAATTCTATCTTCTTTGCTGTCAGTTCCACTTCCTGTCCGCTTCCTGAAGATTCCATCAGGGTACCGGTCACCGCCAGGGAAGCGCCTGTGTTGATTTCCTTCAGCAAGGCTTCCTCAAAATCGTTCACATCAGCCACTACCTGCAGGTTCCTGATGGTAGAACCATCATTCAGGGCTATAAAACTGACATTCTTGCTGATCCGCTTTGTCCTGACCCAACCTTTTACCAGCACCTCCTGTCCGGCGGCTTCTTTCTTCAGAATTTCCTTTATTTTGATTCTCTTCATTATAATTTCTTATTTCTTGTTATCATACTTATCCCCCAGCCTGAAGGCAGGGGTTGGCTGTTAGTGGTTTATCACTCCACTATGGCATTCCACCCGTATTTATCCGGTTCGTCCCCGTATTGAATAGCCCTTAGCTTGTTGTACAACCGGGTGCTCCAGATACCAGGTTCCGTTCCATAAACAAATTCACGGTTCTCATCGGCATCAAAAATTCTCTTGATGGGTGAAATAACGGCCGCCGTACCACAGGCGCCCACTTCATCAAAGGTAGCCAGTTCTTCATAGGGCACTTTCCGTTTTTCAACAGTCAGCCCCAGCTCTCCGGCCAACACCATCAGGCTTTTATTGGTGATGGAAGGCAAAATCGATTCCGAGTCGGGTGTGATGTAGCTGTTGCCACGGATGGCAAAGAAATTGGCCGGGCCACATTCATCAATGTATTTTTTTTCTTTGCTGTCAAGGTACAACACAGCAGAGAATCCCCCGTGCTTGGCCTCCTGTCCGGAAACCATACTGGCGGCATAATTTCCCCCGACTTTGTACTTTCCTGTCCCGTGCGGGGCAGCCCGGTCAAAATGACGGTAAATCACCAGGTCGGTTGGCTTAAAACCTTCCTTGAAGTAGGGCCCCACTGGCATGACAAACACGATAAAAAGGTATTCATGCGCCGGTTTGACGCCGATTTCAGCACCTGAACCAATCAGCAATGGCCTGATATACAGGGAGGCACCGGAATCATGGGGCGGAACAAATGACTTATTCAGGCGGACTGCCTTTAATACTGCCTCCTCAAATATTTCTACCGGAAGTTTCTCCATCATAATCCCGTCGCAGGAATGTTGCATCCTGAGGGCATTTTCACGCATCCTGAAAATCCGGATGCGGCCGTCTTTCCCCATAAAAGCCTTGAGCCCCTCAAATGACTCCTGCCCGTAATGCAGGGCAGTGGCCCCCATGTGGAGGTTTATGGTTTCAGAGGAACTGATCTCCAGTTCTCCCCATTTGCCATCCCGGTAATAACAACGAACATTGTAATCGGTCTTCATATAACCGAATCCCAACTCCTTCCAGTTTATGGTTTCCATAATGACTTGTTTTAAATGCTGTTCAAAATGAATGTTCAAAATAAAGAAATTTGAACGACAATTTGGTGCATTCCGGGGTTTTCCATTTGTCCGGTCAGGCAAAAATAACATAGGATGGATTTGGATTTTCCGCTGCCAATACTTTAAAATCCGGATTTCAAAATGTATTTTTAAGCTCTCATTTCTTATCGGTAAAACATTAAAAGTAAATTGATACATGGAACGCAGAAATTTTCTTAGGAATGCAGCACTGGGGAGCCTGGCTGTCAGTGGGTTATCAGTATTCGGGACAGAAACGGCCTCCGCTCAGAAGAGCTCCAATGCCGCTCAGTTCAAACTCAAATATGCCCCGGGCTTCGGAATGTTTGAAGCACATGCCGGGAAAGATCCCATTGATCAGATCAAATTCATAAGTGACCAGGGTTTCAGGGCAATATTTGACAATGGCCTGATGAACAGGGAACCAGCGCTTCAGGAAAAGATTGCCAATGAGCTGGCTAAAAGGAATATGGATCTCGGTCCTTTTGTGTTGTATGCCGATTTCAAAACCAAATCCATGGTTACCCGTGACCCGGAAATCATGCAGATGCTGAAAGACAAGATGAAAGCCGGACTGGAAGTACGCAAGCGTACCAATGTGAAAACCGCGCTGGTCGTGCCCGGACGTTACGATGAAAAACTGGCCTGGGATTATCAGACGGCCAATGTTATCGATACCATGCGGATGTGCTGCGACATCGTCGGGCCAGAGGGCCTGACCCTGGTAATGGAACCGTTGAATGCCCACACCGATCACCCGGGGCTTTTCCTGACCTCCATGCCGCAATGCTACATGATTTGCAAAGCCGTGAACCATCCTTCCTGTAAAATTGTGGACGATATGTACCACCAGCAGATCACCGAAGGTAATATTATTCCCAACATTGATATGTCGTGGGAATACATCGGCGCTTTCCACATCGGGGATAACCCTGGCCGGAAAGAACCAACCACCGGGGAAATCAACTACCTCAATGTGTTCAAACACATTTACACCAAAGGTTTTGACGGCGTGTTAGGCATGGAACACGGGAAAAGCAAACCGGGAAAAGAGGGAGAACTGGCTGTCATTGAAGCCTACCGGAAAATGGACGCGTTTTAACGCTTCATGATCCCGTAGCAGATAATTTTCAGGATAATATCCACACTGCGATCAAGGTTCATGTTTCCGTAAGTGCCTGAAGACAATGGCATTTCCAATCCTTTCAAGGCCATGGTGATGCCAATGGCTGCCAGGTTGAAATCATAAATTTCAAACTCATTCTTTCTCACGCCTTCGATCAGGATGCGTTTAATCAGCCGGATTTCATCCTGACCGTACTTGTTTTTGATGTCTTCAATAAATCCGATGGCTGTAACATCGTTTTCCAGGGCATTGTAAAAATTGGCCAGGTTCCTGAATGTGTTGATCTTGGTCAGCATGTAATCCCGCAATTTATCAATGGGATCGGTATTCCTGTTGACCACCTTGTCCAGTTCTTTGGCCAGGACTTCCACTTCCTTCATGATTACTGCCTGAAACAGGTCTTCTTTACTTTTGAAATAATAGTAAAGCGAACTTTTACCCTTCCTTACCGCATTGGCAATATCATCCAGTGTGGTTTTTTTATACCCGTATTTGCTGAAAATTTCCTGTGCAATTTTCAGGATGGTTTCCCTGTTGAGATCTCTTTTTGAGCCGCTTTCATTCGAATTCTCCATAAGCCGGGTCATATAATTTGAAATAAACGGTCAAAGATAGTTGATTTTTATAATTTTTATAAAGTCATGTTTTTTTACAAATTTTCCTTTTCAGCCAGCAGAAAATCAAGTTGCTTTTTCTCCAGGTTGGTACGCCATATTTTAATCCGGACGGCATCACCCAGCTGAAAAATCCGGCCGGTGTGTTTTCCCCGGATCTGGTAATTTTTCTCATCGAAAATATAGAAATCATCATCCATTTGGGATATGGGGATCATACCTTCAATTTTATTTTCCAGTTCCACGTAAATACCCCAGTCGGTAACTCCGGAAATGACTCCCGGAAAGATTTCTCCCACATGTTCCTGCATGAACTCCACCTGCTTGTATTTGACCGAGGCCCGTTCAGCATTGGCTGCCCTGGTTTCCATTTCAGAAGCATGCTTGCACATATCCTCGTATTCCTGGGCATTTACAGTCCGGCCTCCTTCCATGTACTTTTCCAGCAGCCGGTGGACCATCATGTCAGGATAACGCCTGATCGGCGAGGTAAAATGGGTATAATAATCAAAAGCCAGACCATAATGCCCGATGTTCCTGGTGGAATAGGCGGCTTTAGCCATTGCCCGGATGGCCAGTGATTCAATGACATTCTGCTCTTTTTTCCCTTTTACATTGTTCAGCAACTGATTCATGGATTCTGCCACACTTTTCGGTGTAACCAGCTGGATACCCCATCCGAATTTGTGGATGAAATGATTGAAATTCTCCAGTTTTTCGGCATCCGGCCGGTCATGGATCCGGTAAACAAACACCTTTGATGGTTTCCGGTCATGCGTAATGCCAACCTTTTCAGCCACCCTGCGGTTGGCCAGGAGCATAAACTCCTCGATCAGCTTGTTGGACTCCTTTGCTTCCTTAAAATACACGGATAGCGGTTTGCCTTTTTCATCGATGTTGAACTTGATTTCCACCCGGTCGAAGGCAATAGCGCCTTTCTTAAACCGCTCTTCCCGGAGCCTGACAGCCAGGTCATTCAGGGTAAGCATTTCAGCTGCCATATCCCCTTCTCCCGTTTCGATGATGTTTTGCGCCTCTTCATAGCTAAAACGCCGGTCAGAATTGATCACCGTTCTTCCAAACCACTCCCCGATCACCCTGGCCTCCGGCGTAAGTTCAAATACCGCCGAAAAACAAAGTTTATCCTGATGGGGTGAGAGGGAGCAGACTCCGTTGGAAAGCCGCTCCGGAAGCATGGGCACCACCCGGTCAACAAGATAGACAGAGGTCCCTCTCTGATAGGCTTCTTCATCCAGCAGGGTACCGGAATGGACATACCAGGTCACGTCGGCAATGTGGATCCCTACTTCCCAGTTACCATTCTCCAGCCGCAGGAGGGAAAGGGCATCGTCAAAATCTTTTGCATCTGCCGGATCAATGGTGAAAGTGGGCGTTTTCCTGAAATCACGTCGTTTTCTGTACTCTTCTTCCGGAATGGCCAGCGCTATTTTTTCAGCTGACTTTTCGACCTTCTCCGGGAAACGGAGGGGCAATTCAAATTCAGCCAGAATGGCATGCATTTCGGTTTCATGTGCCCCCGCATCGCCCAGCACTTCCAGGACCCTGCCTACCGGATTTCTGGCATTGGCAGGCCATTCCGTGATTTCAGCGATGGCCTTCTGGCCGTTTTTCACCCCGTTTAAATTTTCTGCAGGGATGAAAATATCAAAATTGGATTTCCCGGAAGGGATAAGAAAGGCATAATTCCGGGTCATTTCCACAGTTCCCACAAAAGTCTTTTTTGCCCTTTCCTGAATTTCCACCACTTCGCCTTCCAGGTCATGGCCTTTTCTCCGGGCAAAAAGGTGCACCTTTACCTTGTCGCCGGTCATCGCATGCATCAGGTTCCTGGCTGACACATATACCGGTGTTTCTGCCTCCTCACTCCGGATATAGGCAAATCCGGTAGGCTGCATATCAACTGTTCCGGAGATGTAACCTCCTCGACTTTTCAGCCGGAATTTGCCACGGCTGACCTGATCCAGGTACCCGTTTTCACAAAGTTCATCCAGCACCACATTCACCAACTTCCTCGATTCATCATCCTTGATTTTTAACGCTGCGGAAACCTGCCGGTAGTTGACCATTTTACCGGGATCTTCATACAATACCGACAATATGGCCGATTTCAGGTTTTTCTTGTTAAAAGCCGTCATCCTGCGGTTTTTATCGCTTTTCTTATGTTTACCCATCCTCTCTGCTTTTCGTTCCTTATTAATGGTTAAAAGTAATACAAAAGGAATTAGTATGTTTGCAATATCGTAATAATGACGTGCACCAAAACGGAATGAGATTAAAAGACGGAAAAGAGATTGTCCGGAATTTGCCCCTGTTGGCGCTCTTGCTGCTGACGGCAACACTTATTTTTTCCCGCTGCGCCAACCAGGGAATGCCTACCGGAGGTCCAAAGGACACCATACCTCCCCTGTTGACAGACATGACTCCTCCACTGAGAGGACTCAACTACACAGGTAAGGATGTCAGAATCACCTTCAATGAGTATATTGTTCCTGATGCGGTTTCAGAAGAACTGGTCATCTCTCCTCCCCTGGAAAAACGACCGGTTATCCGGACAAAATCCAAAACCCTGATCGTGGGTTTCAACGAAGAGCTTAAGCCAGATGTGACTTACTCCCTCGATTTTAAAAATTCGGTCACCGATAACAATGAAAACAATCCCTACATGGGTTTGCGCTTATTGTTCAGTACCGGTTCCCGCCTTGATACCCTCCGGGTGGCAGGAATGGTGAAAAATGCCACCAACCTTGACCCACAGGAAAAAATGTGGGTATTGTTGTACTCCAATTCCAACGACACAGCAGTTTACAGGACCAAACCAGACTATATCTCCCGGACCGACTCCAGGGGTATTTTCCTGTTCGACAATGTCAGAAAAGGAAACTACAGGCTTTATGCCCTGAACGATGCCAACAACAACCTGTTGTACGAACCCGGAGTTGAGGAGTTTGCCTTTAGTGATACCCTCGTTTCTCCTTCGGCTGAATATATAGCCGAACCGGATACCCTTGCGGCAGGAGCGGATTCCCTGCTGATTGCCGGTCATACCCTGTTCCACCCTGATCCCCTCTACCTGAGGCTTTTCCAGGAGGATGTATTTGAACAGTATGTAGACAAGAGTTTCCGGGAATCACGCCACAAATGCCTCATCTCCTTCGGCGAATCGGTGAAAGATACCTTTAACATCCGGTTGCTGAACGAAGAGGCTAAAAACTGGTACTCGCTTGAATTCAACCCTGAAGTCGATTCCCTGACCATCTGG
This sequence comes from Prolixibacteraceae bacterium, assembly GCA_027451165.1. Classification (GTDB taxonomy): domain Bacteria; phylum Bacteroidota; class Bacteroidia; order Bacteroidales; family Prolixibacteraceae; genus UBA1413. The sequence goes on from DAIDJX010000020.1 coordinate 10,058, forward strand.
CTGACCGATACGCTGATCGCCCGGTACGATACCCTGAAACTGGAACTCAGCTATGCTCAGCTCGACTCCCTGAAAAAACGATTTATTGCCCGGGATACCATTCAAATGGTCTATACGGAAAAGGAAAAACAGGAAGTCAGAAAAAAAAGGAAAGAGGAGGAAGCCCCGGAAGTGGTACAGTTTTACCTGAACAGTAACCTTAAAGCATCCGGATTTGACCTGAACAACCCGATCCTTTTAACTTCTCCGGAACCGGTAAAATCTTTTGACCCCGGAAAGATCCGGTTACGGAAAGCAGACGATGTGAAGGCAACTCCCCTGAAAATCAAGGTGGAAAAAGACACCTCAGTCTGGCGAACCTACCGGATTGCCTATCCCTGGGAACCCAATACCGAATACGTGCTGGAAGTTGATTCCACAGCCTTTGAAAACATTTATGGCATCACCAGCATGAAAATGAAGCAAAACTTCACTACCCAGAAAGATGATTATTACGGTCGGATAATACTGGATATCAACGCTGTAAGCACTCCCCTTCTGATTGAACTGCTGAACAACAGCAAAGAGGAAAAAGTACTGAAAACACTTAAAACCGCCAAAGACGGAAAAGTTACTTTCGATTTTCTGAGCCCTGAAAAATACCGCGTCCGGATCATTTTCGACAAAAACAACAACGGGAAATGGGACACGGGTGATTTTAAAACCAAAACCCAGCCGGAAAGAGTAGCCTATCTGCCTGAAATTGTCAAAGTCAGATCCAACTGGGACAATCAGTTTTCCTGGAATTTGAAACCCGATCCCACCTATAAAAAAGTGTTGTTCGACAAGGAAGAAGAGGAACTGCGGCTTAAAAAACTGAAAGAAGAAAAACTGAAAGAGGCAGAAAAGGAAAAAAATGCACCGGTGGAAAGCCCGGAGGGTGTTTTTGGCAATCCGTTGAGAAGATAAAGGTTTAAGTTATTCATTAAATAATCCAAAGATATGGAAAACGGAACAGGAAACATGGGAAAAGCCAGGGGATCTTCCCCCAGGGACCTGAGAAACAACATCATTGTGGGTATGCTGGTAGTGCTGCTGGCAGTATTGTCATTTCTTTACTTTTCACAACGTAAAAACAACCGGATCATCGTTACCCAGATCACGGTACAAAAAGACTCCATTCAATCGGAACTCAACCGGATGATCGTCGGTTATGATTCCCTGAAAGTATCGAACGACACCCTGACCAGCCAGATGGCTGCCACCAGGACCAGGGTAAAGGAACTGCTGGATGAGGTAGCCCAGACCCGGAGGCTCAGTCTGGAGAAAATCACCCGCTATCAAAAAGAGGTGACCACCCTGCGCGACATTATGCGTAATTATGTGGTTCAGATCGACTCCCTGAACCGTAAAAACCAGATGCTAATGGCAGAAAACCAGGAGGTGAAAGAACAATTCCGGCAGACGGAATCCCGTAACCAGCAACTGGCCCAGGAAAAGGAATCCCTGGAAAAAGATCTGAAAAAAGCAGCTGCCCTGGAAGCACTGGGTGCAAGCGCCATTGCCCTGAATGACCGGGGAAAAGATACCCGTTTTGCCAACAGGACTGCCATGATCCGGGTTGACTTCACCCTGGCCAAAAACATAACCGCCCGGAAAGGGGACAAAAGCATCTACCTCAGGATCATGCGGCCTGACCAACTGCTGCTGAACAAATCGGAAAACGACGTATTCCGGTATGAGAACATGAAAATTCCTTTCTCTGCCGTCAGGGAGGTCACCTTTGAAGGAATGGAACTCCCCGTGGCTATTTTCTGGGACAACCAGGGCCAGTCGCCATTGGTTGCCGGTGAGTATTCCATCGATATTTTTGCGGACGGCGCCAATATAGGAACTACAAAGCTGGTGCTGAAATAATGTTTTGCCACCTGTTTTAACCGTCAGTCAGATTGTAATCAAATTCATTGAACAGCCAAACAGGGTTTTATCTATCTTTGCAGCCCTGGAATATTTATTACATCATGTTAGATAAAATCAAAGCCCTGGCTGAAGAGATCAGCCGTGTAAAGCCAAAGTCTCTGGCCGAACTGGATGAAATCCGGATTAAATACATCAGCAAAAAGGGGATCATCAGCCAGCTGTTTGATGATTTCAGGGTAGTAGCCCCCGAACTGAAAAAGGAGGTGGGAAAAGCCCTTAATGAGCTGAAAAACCTGGCCATGGACAAAATCAACACGGCAAAGGAAGAACTGGAAATTCAGGACCAGGGCGCCCATGATCTGGATCTGTCGGCTCCCGGCGATTCAATCGGACTGGGCAGCCGCCATCCCCTTGCCCTTGTGCGAAACCGGATCATTGATCTTTTCGGACGTATCGGTTACAATGTCATGGAAGGCCCGGAAATCGAGGACGACTGGCATAATTTCACAGCGTTGAATTTCGCTGCCGAGCACCCTGCAAGGGACATGCAGGACACTTTTTTCATTGAAAAGAATCCGGATGTTTTACTGCGCACCCATACATCCAATGTACAAATCAGGGTCATGGAGCGTACCCAGCCGCCTATCCGGGCTATTTTCCCCGGAAGGGTTTTCCGGAACGAAGCCATTTCCGCCCGTTCACACTGTATTTTCCACCAGGTGGAAGGATTGTATGTGGATGAAAACGTCTCCTTTGCCGATCTGAAACAGACCCTTCTCTTCTTTGCACAGGAACTCTTCGGGGTAGATACCAAAATCAGGCTCCGTCCTTCCTATTTTCCCTTCACCGAACCATCTGCCGAAATGGACGTCAGTTGCTCCATCTGCGGTGGCAAAGGTTGCAACCTCTGTAAGTACACCGGCTGGCTGGAAATCCTGGGCTGCGGGATGGTCGATCCCAACGTGCTGGATGCCTGTAACATAGACAGTCAAAAATATACGGGCTTTGCCTTCGGAATGGGGATCGAAAGAATTACCATGCTGCTGTACGGGGTAAAGGATATCCGCCTCTACTTCGAAAACGATGTCCGCTTCCTGCAACAGTTCCGTTCGGCATTATAATTTTTGAACCACATAAGGCACAAAAGGCCACTTAAGAATTTCTTTTGTGATCTTTTGGGTCTTTTGTGGTTCAAATTCTCCATCTTAATTCGGTTTGATAATGGTACCGGGTTTGAAATAAGCGGCATAGTTGTCAGGAAGATTTAGTATCTCCTTCGCTTTCAGGATATCGGAATCATCTTTCAGTGTTGCCCTTATCGCCCCCTTCTGGTAATAGTACCTGCCTACAATTTCATCTTTCAGCAATTCGCTGATTTCCTTCCGGAACAATTTCAGATCCTTGTCAAGGTCAGGTTTCAGTTTGGCTTCCAGCGATTTAAATTCATCTCCCGCTACCTCAAAGTATTTTTCCTCCTTAGCTGTTTTGATCAGTTCACTCAGGGCATCCTCCGTTTCAGAATCATATTTGAAGGCACTTTTCTTTACGTATTCTGAAAATTCGTTGTAGAGAAGATCTGATATTTCGAACTCCTCCGGTGACGGGATAGTGGCATTCTTCGACGCAAACCCGGTGGCGTAATCAAAAATGACAAACTTGGTAACCAGTTCTATTGCCAGGTTGCTGAGGTCGTTGTCTTCCAGGCGGACATCAGGAACAACGCCCCCTCCGTCGTACACTTTACGGCCGTTTTTGGTGTTGAATTGCGATATGAGGGAATCAGGAACATTGCCCACGCTGCCGTCTTCGTTCCGGTGCGAATAATCCAGTGCCTGAATGCAACGGCCGCTGGGAATATAATACTTGGCCGTGGTGATTTTCAGCTGTGTGTTGTAACTCAGTGGCCTGACATTCTGTACCAGCCCTTTACCGAAGCTCCGGGTTCCAACGATGATCCCCCTGTCAAGATCCTGGATGGCTCCGGCCACAATTTCAGACGCTGAGGCCGATCCACGATTGATCAGCACCGCAATCCTGATGGTGGTGTCTACCGGCTGAGCTTCTGCCTTATAGGTACTTTCCATCGCTTTGATCTTACCGCGCACACTCACGATTTCAGATCCCTTTGGCACAAACAGGTTGACAATATCCACCGCTTCTTTCAGCAATCCACCGGGATTTGAACGCAGATCGATAACCAGCGAGGCAGGGTTGTGCTGCTTTTTCAATTCGAGAAAGACTTTCTTAAACTGGTCTCCGCAATTGTCAGTGAAATTCGACAACCTGATGTAAGCGGTTTTATCATCCAACATGCCATACCAGGGAATGGCATCAATCGTAATCTTTTCCCTGACCACGGTGATCTCCTGGGGCTTTTTCTCATTTGGCCGCTGAAACTTGATTTTCACCGGTTTCATAGCCGGCCCTTTCAGCAGGTTGCTCACATCCTCGGTATTCATGGTGGCGGTGGATTTACCTTCCACCTCGAGGAGAACATCCCCGGCTTTCAGTCCCGATTTCTGGGCCGGAAAACCTTCATAAGGCTCGGCAATGACTATGTTGTTGTTTTGCTTGCTGATCAACGCCCCAATTCCGGCGTACTCCCCGGTGGTCATAAAACGGAAATCCTCCACATCCGACTCCGGAATGAAATTGGTATAGGGATCCAGTGATTCGAGCATTTTGTCAATACTCGTTTTTACCAGTTTGCCTGCATTGATATCATCTACATAAAACGTATTCAGTTCCCTGAAAAGGGAATAGTAGATATCGAGATTCTTGGCAATTTCAAAATTCTTCTGGTCATTGGTAAAGCTGAAAAACATCACTCCTCCGGCCAACAGGAAGGCCACCACAATCAATACTTTTTTCATCTTCATTTCATTCAATTTTAAAGACTTGCAAATCTAATAATTCTTCCTTTTCCAGGCTCCCTTTTGAGAAGGCCGGGTGGTTAAATAACTTTAAACAGAAAAACGCTCTGTTTACCGGTAAATTTCATGGGTTCAGCGATTTTCACAATTAACAACAACAGTCTGAATGTAAGTTTGTTTACAAAATTAAAAGGTTCAGTGCCATGAAAACAAGGGTTGCATATTTGATGTTGGTTGTGTTGCCGTTTACGCTCACCTCGTGTATGTTTATGGGACCTTCGGTCAAGGGTGACGGCGACGTTAAGGAGAAAGTGCGTGAAGTGGGGGAATTCCATGGTGTCAGAGTGACCAGCGGGATGAATGTCCACCTGGTTCAGGGTGAGACCCGGAAAGTGGTGGTATCTGCCGATGCCAACCTGCATGACCTGATTGAAACAAAAGTGGAAGATGGCATTCTGGAAATCAAGGCGCTGGCCAACATTTGGCGGGCCGGGAAGAAAGAAGTTATTGTAACCACTCCTGAACTGAGCGAAATCACCGGTACCGCTGGCAGTAATGTCTTTACTGATAACCGGCTGAAAGCCGGGAAAATCAACATTAAAGGTTCTGCCGGCAGTAACCTGCACATCAGTATCAACGGACAAAATATGGAAGTGTCTGCTAATTCCGGCTCCAATATCTATATTGAAGGCACCGCAAATGAATTGATTATAAAAACTTCTTCAGGAGCAAATATTAAAGCCGGGGATCTGCTTACCTCAAAATGCGATGCTAAAGCCTCAAGTGGTGGCAACTTATGGATCACTGCAGGGAATGAACTGATCGCTGCTGCATCCAGCGGAGGTAATATTTTTTACACGGGATCGCCGGAAACTATCGAGATCAGCAACAATTCAGGTGGAAACATCATCAAAAAGTAATAGTCCTATCAACAAAGCCATGAGAACAAAAACAATTGCCAAAGCCCTTTTTATTCTTTTTGCCATTACCCTGCCGGGGTTGTTGCAAGCAAAAACTCCCGATGTTTCAGAAATCAGAACGGTGGGTCCCTTCAAGGCCATCAAAGTATCTGCCGGCATAGACCTTGTTCTGGAAGCAGGTGACCGGGAAAAAGTGGAAGTTACCGGTGACAGGGATGATGTGAAGGAGATCATCACGGAAGTTAAAGACGGAACCCTCCATATTTACCGGAAAACCAAAATCGGGTTTAATTTCAACATCCACCACAATTGTGAAGTGTACGTCACAGCCCAAACACTGGAAGCGCTCGGGGCATCTTCCGGATCAGATGTGGAATGCAGGGGTACTTTTAAATCCCCGTCCTTCAGGGCGGATGCCAGCAGTGGCAGTGAAGTCAGACTCAACCTGGAATGTGAAAAGGTGAGTGCCGAATGCAGCAGCGGTTCAGAGATTGAACTGACCGGTAAAACCAGGATGCTCTCTGTATCGGTTTCCTCCGGAAGTGAAATCCACGCCTGTGAATTGGTTGCGGAAATTGTCCATGCCGATGCCAGCAGCGGTGGGGAAGCCTGTGTAAGGGTCTCGTCAGAATTACATGCCAACGCCAGCAGCGGCGGTGATATCGACTACAGGGGAAATCCCGGCAAAGTGGATGCGCATAAATCGAGTGGCGGAAGTGTGTCAGGCAGCTGAATTTTAACAAAGTATAAACTTTACATCTGCTATAAATATTTATTTTTGCAGCTGTTTGTTCCCCGGAAGATACCGGAGGCATTTAAACGCAAATAAATGAATATTGCCATAATACTGGTTATCACCAATTTCCTGAAAACCCTCTTTTTTATCCTGGTCATCTGGTACGGGATCAAGCTCTTCTCTAAATATATTGTCCCCAAAATGCTGCACCGGACAGTCAGGAATATGCAGTCAAGGGTTGAGGAACAGTTCCGGCAACAACAACGCTCCAGCCGGTCGGAGGGAGAGGTAACCATCGAATCCAATCCGAATCAAAACCGGAATACATCCTCAAAAGGGGAATATGTTGATTTTGAGGAAGTGGATTAGCTTTTTTATTTTACTGCTTTATTGATAATTCCTTTATTTTTGTGCCTCCAAATTATTTTTTGTTATATGGCTCAGGAAGATGTATTTAAAAAACTGGTAGCCCACTGCAAGGAGTACGGCTACGTTTTTCAATCCAGCGAAATTTACGACGGCCTCTCCGCAGTGTACGATTACGGGCAGTATGGGGTAGAACTCAAGAACAACATCAAGAAATACTGGTGGGACAGCATGATCCTGCTGCATGAAAATGTGGTCGGCCTCGATTCGGCCATCTTCATGCACCCCACCATCTGGAAGGCTTCCGGCCATGTCGACGCTTTCAACGATCCCCTTATCGACAACAAGGACTCCAAGAAAAGATACCGTGCCGATGTGCTGATCGAAGAGCACCTGGCCAAATTCGAAGATAAAATCCAGAAAGAAGTCGAAAAAGCGCAGAAACGCTTCGGAGAGGCCTTCAATGAACAGCAGTTCCGGGAAACGAATCCAAGGGTCCTGGAATACCGGCAGAAGTGGAACGAGTTGCATGACCGTTTTTCCAAAGCCCTGAACGACAGCAACCTGGAAGAATTGCGGCAAATTATTATTGACAATGAAATAGTTTGTCCGATCTCCGGAACCCGCAACTGGACGGAGGTACGCCAGTTCAACCTGATGTTTTCCACCGACATGGGTTCCACAGCCGAAGGAGCCCAGAAAATCTATCTGCGCCCGGAAACCGCCCAGGGAATCTTTGTAAACTACCTGAATGTCCAGAAAACGGGAAGAATGAAACTTCCTTTTGGAATTGCCCAGATCGGCAAAGCCTTCCGGAATGAAATCGTGGCCCGCCAGTTTATCTTCCGGATGAGGGAGTTTGAACAGATGGAAATGCAGTTTTTCGTTCCTCCCGGAACCGAACTGGAATGGTTTGCCCTATGGAAGGAGATCCGCATGAAATGGCACCAGGCGCTCGGTTTTGGCCCTGAAAATTACCGTTTCCACGAGCACGAAAAACTGGCCCACTATGCCAACGCTGCCGTGGATGTGGAATACCGTTTCCCGTTTGGGTTCAAGGAGGTGGAAGGCATCCATTCCCGCACCGATTTCGACCTGTCACAGCATGAAACCTATTCCGGGAAGAAAATCCGTTACTTCGATCCCGACAAAAATGAATCCTACATTCCCTATGTGATTGAAACTTCCATCGGAGTTGACCGTATGTTCCTGCAGGTAGTTTCCGCCAGTTACCACGAAGAAGAAGTGGTGGGCGCCAACGGGGAAAAAGACATCCGCACGGTGCTGCGCATACCACCGGCATTGGCTCCGGTGAAGCTGGCCGTGCTGCCGCTGGTGAAGAAAGACGGACAGCCGGAAAAAGCCAGAGAAATTATCGATGCACTGAAATTCGACTTCAACTGTCAGTATGATGAAAAGGACTCCATCGGCAAGCGTTACCGCCGCCAGGATGAAATCGGCACACCTTTCTGCATTACCATCGACCACCAGACAGAAGCCGACAACACGGTGACCATCCGCTACCGCGACACCATGGAGCAGGAACGGATCCCTATTGACCGGATCCGGGAAATTGTGGCGGAAAAGGTGAGCATGAAAAAGCTGTTTGAAAAACTGTAGTACCAACCCCGGCATTTGCACCGGGGATAATAACAAAATGAAAATCAAGGGCTTCAGCCACCCAAACAATGGCTTAAGCCAACGATAATAGTTCAAAACATTGTACAGATGAAACGTGTTTTGATTATTTCCTACTATTGGCCCCCGGCTGGTGGCGGCGGAGTGATGCGCTGGCTGAAAATGTCAAAGTACCTCCCCGGATGGGACTGGCAGCCGGTGATTTGCACCCCGGAAAACCCTGATCCTTCCGTGCTGGATGAAAGCCTGCTGAGGGAAGTCCCTCCCGATGCCGAAATCCTGAAAGTACCCATCTGGGAACCCTATGACCTTTACAGGAAGCTCACCGGCAAACCCAAAACGACGAAGTTCAAGGCGGGGCATATTTCCGAAGCCTCCAAGGGCAGTTGGAAAGACAAGCTGGCCGTGTTTATCCGTGGCAATTTCCTGATTCCCGACCCAAGGGTTTTCTGGGTGAAACCCGCTGTCCGGTTTCTGAAAGCATACCTGAAGGAACATCCCGTTGACCTTATTGTTTCTACCGGACCGCCGCACAGCATGCACCTGGTGGCCCTGAAACTGAAGAAGTCATTTCCAGCCATTCCCTGGCTGGCCGATTTTCGCGATCCCTGGACCGACATCGATTTTTACCACCAGCTCAGGCTAACCTGGCTGGCTGACTTTATCCATCACCGGCTGGAAAAGAAGGTATTGACCAGGGCCGATGTGGTGACTGTGGTAAGCCCTGATATTAAGCGCACCACTGAAAAACGCTGTGGAAGAACGGTTCATGTAGTCTATAACGGGTATGACCCTGAGGACTTTGAGAACATTGATCCGATGGATGACCGTTATTTCATCATTTCCCATTTCGGGGCTTTCAACCACGACAGGAATCCATCAGCTTTGTGGAAGGCTTTGTCTGAATTGGCTGCTGAAATCCCCGGGTTCAAAGAAGTACTTAAACTGAGGCTGGTCGGGCAAACCGATTCCTTCATTATCAACGAGTTGGGACAAGCAGGACTTTCAGGGCAATTGGAAATAATACCTCATGTCAACCACAAAGAAGGATTGAAATTTCTCGGGCAATCGGCTGTATTGCTGCTTCCTCTGAATGATGCGCCCAATGCCCGGGGTATCCTTCCGGGGAAAATGTTTGAATACCTGGCGCTGGGCCGGACTATTCTGGCCATTGGCCCGAAAGGCAGCGACTGCGAAGAGATTATCCGGCAAACCGGCGCTGGTTTTTACGGTAACTTCGGAGACAAGGAAGGACTAAAAACTTCGATGGTAAAGTTATTCACAGACTGGCAGACCAGGGAAATGAGAAAGATAAGCGGGGATATTGAAGCTTTCTCCAGGCAGAACCTGGCACGGGAGATTATTCGACTCGGTTTTCAGGAAAAAGAATAACTTTTACTAAACAATAAAAGCCGAAGGCCCCGAGATTTTCCGGACCACGCCTCCTTCCACCACGTATTTTTCGCCCGTCAGCGGGCACTGGGCATAGCGGCTGTCGATGAAGAGCAGCTTTTCGCCGGCCTCGCTCATCCAACCGGTCTGATGGGCGGGATTCCCCACCACCAACGCATAATCGGGTACATTGTGCGTAACCACTGCCCCGGCGCCGACAAAACAGTAACGCCCGAGGGTTACTCCGCAGATGATGGTGGCATTGGCACCTACAGAAGCGCCTTTCCTGACCAGCGTCGTTTTATACTCCTCCTTCCGGTTGACAGCGCTGCGGGGATTAATCACGTTGGTGAAAACCATGGAAGGCCCCAGGAAAACATCGTCCTCACAGATGACTCCCGTGTATAACGAAACATTGTTTTGTATCTTGACATTGTTCCCCAGTGTAACCTCATCGGCTACAAAAACATTCTGGCCCAGGACACACTTTTCTCCAATTACTGACTTACTGCTGACGTGGCAGAAGTGCCAGATACGGGTACCTTCCCCGATAACTGCCCCGGGATCAACCACTGCCGATGGATGTACAAAATATTTCTCCATGCTTTTAACTGTTAAATCCATGTTCCAACAAAGTAACATCAAAAATTGATCAATAATACAAGCCTGAAATGATCTATTAATTTGAAAAATTCTTTACTTTTGCTGCCTCTATCAGCCCGGGTGGCGGAATTGGTAGACGCGCTGGACTCAAAATCCAGTGATAGCAATATCGTGCGGGTTCGATTCCCGCCTCGGGCACGGAAAAAACCGTCTGAATAATAATCAGGCGGTTTATTTTTTGGGGAGTTTCAGGTTCAGTTAATACCGCTTTCTGAAACCTTTGTTTTTCTTCATGATCTCTTCGATCTGGTCCGCTTCCTTTGGAATCTCCTTCGAAAGTACTTCACAACCTGTCTCGGTAATCAGAATGTCATCTTCAATCCTGATCCCGATATTTTTGTATTTTTCATACACGGGAGATACCTTATCAGTGAATTCTTTAATTTCTTCTCCGGTAGCCTCCTTACTGAACAATCCGGACAG
>DAIDJX010000021.1 GCA_027451165.1 Prolixibacteraceae bacterium
GGCGCGATCCAGGCTCAGGCAGCCGGATTCGCGATTCAGGCGTTCCCCCTTTTAGCTGCCATTGTCAATCCACTGTCCTATTTTCAGTATTTTCTAAGCCACAAGGAAAAGGAGAAAAGGGAGGTCAGGGAGGCTGTAGCTTTGGAGAAAAATTGGGAAATGCACGCACAAAATTACAACAAGGAAATGGTGAAAAGACTTACCGGACTGAATGATCAGCAGGCTGAAGAGTTCATGATCTGGTTCAATGCTAAAAACGTACTTCCCTATACATCCAACGAATATGAAGTCAGGGCTGCTGTAAGGTCTTATTTTGAAATGTATAAAAGACAAAAGAATTTGAGGTAAGAGGCTGCATGTGAATTAAATTATCCTATTTTTATCCTCCCCTGTCCTGAAGGGAGAAATGTTACATTGATAACTTTGATTAAAGTCTTTTCCATGAAAAAACTCGTTTTCTTACTGTTTGTCTGTTTGTTGCTGAATCCTGAAGTTTATGCGCAAAAGCCTGAAAAAGCCAAAGCGGAAACCGTAAAAGTGAAAGGGGATACCATTATCACCAGTAATCTGGTCAGTGGCTTGAAATTCAGAGGCATAGGACCAGCCTGGGCCAGCGGAAGAATTGCCGATTTTGCCGTTAATCCGGAGAATAAAGCAGAATATTATGTCGCTGTGGCCAGTGGAAATGTCTGGAAAACCGAAAATAACGGGACCACCTGGAAACCGGTTTTTGACAATTATGGCGCCTATTCCATCGGGGTGGTGGTGACCGATCCCAACAATTTCAATACGGTATGGGTGGGCACCGGGGAGAATAACCACCAGCGGGCCCTTGGATACGGAGATGGTGTATACAAGTCAACTGACGGCGGGAAGTCATTTAAAAACATGGGGTTGAAGGATAGCCGTCAGATCGGGGGTATTGTTATTGACCCCCGCAATGCGGATGTGGTATTGGTGGCCTGTGAAGGATCAGCCTGGGGACCCGGTGGGGAACGGGGGCTTTACCGGACAACCGATGGAGGTAAGAACTGGGAGAAAGTACTGAACATCAGTGATAATACAGGGGTGAACAATGTCGTTATGGATCCATCCGATCCCGATATCCTCTATGCCACTTCAGAGCAACGCAGAAGGCATTATTTTACCAAAATCGGTGGAGGACCGGAATCAGCGGTTTATAAGTCAACCGACAACGGAAAAACCTGGAACAAAATCATGAAAGGCCTTCCCTCAGGCGACATCGGAGGAATGGGGATCGCCGTTTCTTCCGTAGATCCGGATTTGGTTTACCTTATCCTGGAAGCCGCTGAAGACAAAAGCGGGTTTTACCGTTCTGCCGACAAGGGGGAAAGCTGGGAAAAAATGAGCGCTCATGCCAGTTCAGGACAATACTATAACGAAATATATTGTGACCCCAAAGATGCAGACAAGGTTTTTTCCGTGGAGACGGTCAGCCAGGTTACCCTCGATGGCGGCAAAACATGGACGCCCCTGGGCAACAACGGCCGGCATGTGGATGACCATGCCATCTGGATAGATCCGGACAACACCCTGCACTTCATGATAGGCGGAGACGGTGGAATATATGAAACCTGGGACAATGGCGCCAGCTGGGATTTCAAGGAAAACCTCCCGGTCACCCAGTTCTACAGGGTAAATGTAGACAATGCCCTGCCATTTTATAATGTTTACGGAGGTACCCAGGATAACAACTCCATGGTGGGCCCCTCCCGGAGCCTTAAAAGGGATGGCGCTTCCAACGACGACTGGACGGTTACCATGGGTGGCGATGGTTTCTGGATCGATACCGATCCCACCAATCCCGATATCATTTACACGGAATACCAGTATGGAAACGTTTCCCGCTTTGACCGGAAAAGCGGAGAGGCCGTAAGCATAAAACCTTCGGAAAGAAAGGGAGAACTGACTTACAAATGGAACTGGAATGCACCCATGTTTGTCAGTAAACACGTTCCGACCCGGATTTATATTGCTGCCAACAAGGTTTTCCGGAGCGATAACCGGGGAGATTCCTGGCAGGTGATCAGCGATGACCTGACCACGAAGACCGACCGCAACAGCTGGCCGGTTATGGGGAAATTCTGGAGTGTGGAAGCTGTTGCCAAAGATATCTCCACCTCCCAATGGGGGACCATCGTTGCCCTGGCGGAATCTCCGGTCAACGAAAAACTGCTTTATGCCGGAACGGACGACGGGGTAATTTCGGTTACCACTGACGGGGGCCAAACCTGGAGCCAGGTGAAAACATTCCCCGGAATTCCGGAATACACCTATGTTTCCCATCTTATGGCCGACCGTTTCAATGAAAATGTGGTGTATGCCTCTTTTGACAATTTACAGCGGGACGATTTCAAACCCTATATCCTGAAAAGTGTTGACAAGGGAAAAACCTGGACTTCCATTGCAGGGAATCTCCCTGAAAACGGTACGGTCAATTGCCTGGAGCAGGATTTTGTTAATCCGGACCTGCTTTTCTGCGGAACAGAATTCGGGCTCTTCTTCAGCATTGACGGCGGGGCGAACTGGGTCAAAATGAAATCAGGAATTCCGACCATTGCCGTGCGCCATCTGGCTATTCAGCAAAGGGAATCCGACCTGGTGGCTGCCACCTTCGGAAGGGGCTTTTACATTCTGGATAATTACAGTCCTTTGAGGGAATTGTCGAAGGAACTAACGGAAAAGGAGGCTTATATTTTCCCGGTGAAGGATGCCCTGATGTTCAATGCCTATGATAACCAGGATAACCAGGGACAGACTTATTACTCAGCGCCCAATCCGGAATACGGGGCTACCTTTACCTGGTATCTGAAAGAAGCGCCAAAGTCAAGAAAAGCGCTGCGGCAGGATGCCGAAAAGAAATTGTTTAAGGAAGGGAAGCCCATTCCCCAGCCTTCCTGGCGGGAGCTGGAACTGGAAAACCTGGAAGAGACCGCTCACCTGATCTTTACCATTCGCGATGAAGATGGAAATGTAATCCGGCAAATCACCCAGGCACCTGCCAAAGGGATCAACCGGACCAATTGGGACTTGCGCTATTCCATGCCTTCAGCTACGCGGGTAACGGGCAGGTTCAGTCCGGTCGATACCAACCGGGGTGGCCGGCGTGGTGGTGGAGGCGGCGGTATCCATGTGATGCCGGGGACCTATTCTGTGGAAATTGCCCTGTGGAACAACGGAGAAGTGAAAAACCTTGCCGGTCCGGTGAAGTTTACCACAAAGAAGCTGAATAATGTCACCTTGCCGGCTGCTGACTATTCGGAAAATATTGCGTTTGCCAAAAAAGTTAGCCGCCTGGCTGTGGCCATGACAGGGACAGACCGTCTGACCGCCGAACTGACTGCTAAAGTGGAAAACATGAAACAGGCGATTTATTCTATGCCCGGGATATCCCAGGAACTGATGAACAAAGCCCGGGCACTGTCTTCAGAATTGGAGGAGATCCGCTTTGCCCTGAACGGAGTGCAGGCCAAAGCCAGCCAGGAAGAAACACCCCCGGCCCAGGTAGCGCTCAACAGCAGGTTGCAGAACCTGGTCAGCTCACATATTGGAAACAGCGCCGGTATCTCTGCTTCCGAAAAAGCAGAATATGACATCCTGAAGGGGGAATTTCCGCCGGTTTTAACCAGATTGAAAAAGATAGCCGAAACGGATATTCCCGTCCTGGAAAAGGAACTCAACAGACTGAATGCCCCCTGGACACCGGGGAGAATACCTGAGTGGAAGGAATGATTGTTATTCAAGTACGTAAATTATGAAAATATTTCGCCTTTTTTTGGTTTTTTCATTGCTGATGTTTGGTCAAAATGTCGGTGCCCAGTTTCCGGAAGTGAAAAGTGACCTGGATAAAAAGGTATACGCCTTTCTCACAGAGCAGTCGGGAGAATGGCAGGATATGAATGTGCCGGTATCTGATGGCCGGATTTTATATGACCTGGTCATTCAGGGTAACTATAAGAAAGCGCTGGAAATCGGAACTTCCACCGGCCACTCTGCTATTTGGATTGCCTGGGCACTCAGCAAAACTGGGGGCAAACTGGTAACCATTGAAATTGAAAAAGAACGTTACCTGCAGGCGATGCGTAACTTCCGGAAAGCCGGATTATTTTCCTATATCGATGCCCGTCTGGGTAATGCCCACGAACTGGTGCCCATGCTGGAAGCTGGTTGGGACTTTGTATTTTGCGACGCTGACAAGTGGTGGTACAAAAACTATTTCACCACCCTGGAGAATAAAATCGTCAGCGGAGGGTGTTTCACGGCGCATAACGTCAACATGCAATCTTCGGATATCCGGGAATTTAAACAGTATATTCAGAACCACCCCAAATTTGTTACCAGCTATAAAAATGAAAGCCGGTCAGGGATTTCGGTAAGCGTGAAGAAATAGAGAAAGTTACTGTATTTCCGAAACCGTACATCCAAGATAACTTACAGTGTCCTGGTAATGTCAACCTGAACAGGCAGTCCATTTTCTTCCAGTCTGGAATAAACTGAGGGGTCTTTGGCAAAAAGTAATGTAACTCATTCTCCTGGGTTATTGGACAATGGCTTTGCCTTCTCCTGAATTTAATCCATCCCCTTTGGCTATCACCCTGATTTCTCCCTGTTTTTCCAGCCTGACGATCACCTGGCATTTCCCCCGGAAGGTATTCACTGTCGGTTGCTGAAAGGAGTGCATTTCTTTTGGATTGCTGTTGGCGACCGCCTGAAGTTGTCCTCCGGTTAATTCAAATTCTACCGGTATCTGGATATTGGGGACAGCCTGACCATTTTCATCCTGAATTTCGATGTTAAAATACGCCAAATCTTCTGACCGTAGGTTTAGGAATTCCTTTTCGGGGATGACTTTTATCCGGTAAGGGTTGCCAGCGGTCTTCAATACCTGGCGGGTTACTTCCTTTCCATCTGAAATTCCTACAGCCACCAATTCCCCGGGCTGGTATGGAACATCGAACCGGGCAGCAAGATTGGTATTGTCAGACACTTCTTTTGTCCCGATGACTTGTCCGTTTAACTCCAGTCTGACCTGCTGGCAGCGGGTATAAACCGAAACCTTTACGGGCAGCCCTTCGTGACTACCCCAGTTCCAGCACTTCCACTCCTCAGGCCAGCCCCAGTAGCTGATTATCTCTTTTCTTTCCTCCGGAAGGGGGGCATGGACAAGCATTTCGAGCGGACTGTTCCGCCAGACCACATCCCTGAAGTACATCTGCGGCTTTTTGTCGCCCAAAATGCTGATATCCCCGCAATTGGCCACATACCAGGGCCAGGGGGGTAAAAATCCGATGGTATCTTTGTCGGTTTTGGTGTGACCAATTCCGGATTCCCCGAGGTAATCCATACCAGTCCACACAAAATCACCAATCACATAGGGATGTTTCTCTACCTGCTGCCAGTTCTCAAAAGCTTCCTTCGGAACCGATTCGGTACCAATCATGATTCTTTCCGGGAATTTGGCATGGTCTGGTTCATAATTCCTCCACTGGTAGTTGTAACCGTGTACATCCAACTGCGCAAAAACCGGGGCTGTATCGTCCCAGGTTTTACCCCGGTTGTCCCAGAATTCGCAAACAGCCTGTGTCACCGGCCGGCCTGACGGATCGAGCGATCTGACCTTCTCCGCCAGCATTATAAAGATTGCCAGGCCTGAAGAATCGGCACGCTCCTGAATCTCATTCCCGACACTCCAGATGATCACGGAAGGATGGTTCCGGTCACGGAGAACCATGGCTTCAATATCTTTCTCCCACCATTCGTTGAAAAAGCGGTGATAGTCCTGTGGATTTTTGGGCTTCTGCCAGTGGTCGAACGATTCATCCATGACCAACATGCCAAGTTCATCACAGGCGTCCAAAAAAAGCTTTGACGGCGGGTTGTGGGAAGTTCGTATGGCATTGAAACCATTCTCTTTCATCGTTTTTACCCGGCGATACTCTGCCGACCGGAAGGTTGCCGAACCCAGGGGCCCGTTGTCGTGGTGCAGGCAGCCGCCCTTCAGTTCCACCGGTTTGCCATTTAGTAAAAATCCTTTTTCCGCAGAAAAATCGAGGCTGCGGATCCCGAATTTCTCTTCCTGCCAATCTGCTGTTTTTCTGCCATCTTTTATTTCAACCACTGCGGTATACAGGCTTGGGGACACGGGGGACCAGAGGGACGGGGAGGATATTTCCATTTGCTGGTGGATGCTGCGGGTTTCACTCTGGTTGAATTCAACTTTGCTGACAGCAGAGGCAACGGTTTTTCCATTCCTGTCTTTCAGCCGGAAAACGAGGTCAAAATCTTCCTTTTCAGCAGTTCCGTTGATGATCTTTACCGAAATATTCACAACAGCCTTTTCTGTGGTTACCTCAGGAGTAGAGAGGGTAACCCCCCAGATGTCGATGTGCAAAGGATCGGTTCTGATCAGTTTAACCTCCCTGTAAATACCGGAACCGCTGTACCAGCGCGAGTTTTTTCCTTCATTGTTCACCCTGACGGCCAGCACATTGTCTTTTCCGGGAGGATTCAGGAATTCTGTAAGATCAAAATAAAAGGCAGTGTATCCGTAAGGGTGTTTGCCCAGATGATGGCCGTTGATCCACACATCCGCATCCATATACACACCGTCGAACAGCACTTTAACCAACTTTCCACTTTCCAACTTCTCCAACGTAAAGTGCTTCCGGTACCAGGCTGTTCCCCCGGTTACATGACCGGTGGAAGCCCCACCGGCGCTTTTTTCTGAGAACGGCCCTATTTGTTTGGAATCCGATGAAACCGGCAAATCTTCGATGCTGTAATCATGGGGCAAATTCAGTATCCGCCAGTCGGCATCGTTGAATTCAGCAAGCTGGGCATTTTCTGCTTCAGCGCGCAGAAATTTCCAGCCTGAATTTAAATTCTCCTCCCGTGGAGTCTTTTTTACAGAACATGAGAGCAACGACAGGGCTATAAGGATAAGTGAAAAAGCAGAAAAATCTTTCATAATAAAAATCTCAGGCAATCATAAAAATCATAAAAATCACAAGAATCATTGTTAAGACATTTCAATTCCTCCATCTCTCCTTCCATTCTATTCTTGCTGAATCGTTCAGGAATATCAGCGGCAACCATACATACCGGGAATCCTGCAAATCGGTTTTGTTCCAGCGGTCGGCCATAAAGATGAATTCATCCGGTTTTCCCGGAAGAGGCAGCACAAATGTACTTTGGGCATGAAAGGTACTGTCGCTGTCGGGACCAATGCAGGGATTGTACAATTCGGTCCAGTTCCCCATGATAGAATCTGCCGAGGCCAGCATGGCCGGATTGGGTGACCAGCCGGTGCAACCGGAAGTTATCAGGTAATACTTCCCTTTGGACTTAAACATCGCCGGTGCCTCCCGGCTCTGGTCAATGAAAATTCTTTTTTCCATTCCGGATGGCTGCAGGTAATCATCTGTCAGCAGGCTGATGTGCATGGTGGCGTTGTTTTCCGAAGAGAAAATGTGATAGGCCTTGCCATCGTCATCTTGAAAGAGTGTTTGGTCCCGGCTCATCTGACCATTGGGGCGCATACTTTCGAGAAATGTGTAAGGCCCTTCCGGTTTGTCGCTGATGGCTACTCCTGCCCGGGCATACCGGTAATCTTCAGAGTCAATGTGCAGCCACATGACGAATTTGCCGCTTTTTTTATTGTAAATCACCTTGGGCCGTTCAATGACCCTGCTGGTATGGATATCACTGTCCGGGTTTATGGTATCAGGGGCCAGGGCCACACCAAGGTATTCCCAGTCGTACAGATTTTCCGACCCATAACACGAGACTCCGGCTGCAGTCACCCTGTAGCACTCCCAGGATTGTCCGGGAACCAGCCACGTTTTCCCTTTTTTGATCTCGCCGAACCAGTAATATCTGCCTTGGTGAAATAAAATGCCTCCCCCATGAGCATTGATCGGATTTCCGGAAGTATCGTTCCAAATTTCACCAGGCGTATATATTTTGTCCTTTACCGATGGCTGGCAGGAATGGAAAATATTTACCACAAGAAAACCCGTCAGAAGAATCAACAATGGAAAAGTATATGTCCTGATCATACCGTCTGATTTTAGTTTTGGTTTCAGAACGTGAAAAGTAATAAATTTGTGTCAAAACGCTCATCCGGGTTATAACTTTCTGTTTTATGCGGTTCTTGATTCTATCCTTAATTTTATTCCCTTGAACCGGATTGCGGCGATGGTCAGTTCCTGGCGTTTACCACTTCCCCATCTTTCCGGGTTGACACCACGGTGAACAACTGTTCGTTTGTTCTGTTCCCCTGCAGGGTTAAGGATTTGATTTATATTGACTTTCATCCCGACCTGCCGGCATCTACAGAGGTGATCATTACTGCCGACGGGGTAGTGGTGGAGACCCACCGCTATGTTTCGCTGAAAGCGGCAAAACTGCCCTACGATGTTTCATACCTCAGGCCTGGCCGTTACATCATGGAAGTGATGATCGACGGGGAAAGCCGGTTTAAAAGGAGGTTCAACAAAGAATAAGCCCCCAGCCCCCTCTCTATCCTGGAGAGGGGGCTGGGGTAGAGGCCAGACAACACGGCAGGGACTGGGGCAGAGGTCTTACCCCACGGAGAATTTCCTTTTTTCCTCCTTGCAGACATATTGGATTGCCCATTTCCCGGACTGGCCTGCCGGGGGAAGTCCACCACCAGGGAAGAGCCACTGACCGGCCATGTAAAATTTCTTTAATCCCGGAAGTTGAGGCGGCAGGTTATCCATCAGGTTTTTGCTGGAAGGCATGAATCCCTCGTAAGCCCCTTTCCATACACCGGTATAGCGCACATCGGTGAGCGGAGTGGCCACATCGGTTTCCTCAATAAAAGAGGTGATCCCCGGATAATGCTTTTCCAGGTACATGGTGGCATCTTTCAGGATTTGCTCTTTTTCAGCAGCATATTCTTCCCGGGTCATATTTTTCCAGTTCTCCCAGGGGGATTCATAACGCATGACAATCACACTTTTCCCTTCCGGGGCCATGGTGGGGTCAAACTGATAGTTCATGAATGAATAGCCATTTTCTGTGGTAGTTTTACCAATTTGGGCTGCCTTATCCAGGTGCATGTTAACGGGTGATCCGCTGGGGAACACTTTTCCCAGTCCATAGGAAACCTGCACCAGCGGGGTAAAAAGTTCCCAGTTTTCATAGGCATTGGTGAATTTCGGACTGAGGAATTTCCCTTCCAGCATGTCAAAGATAGTATGGTGCCCGTCGGCAGCGCTGATCACATAATCGGCATCAACCCGGGTGCCGTCTTCCAGGATCACACCCTTTGCCTCCTTGTTTTCAACAATAATTTTTGCCACCTTTTTCTTGCTGGTCAGTTTGCCCCCCAATTGCAGGAACTTTTCTGTCATCCTTTCAGCCATCGGAAGAGAACCCCCGATCAGGTAACCGGCATTTTTCTGGTTGAACCAGGCAAACATCATAATGAAGGCGAGGGCGGAGAAATCCCGGGATCCATACATACTGTCAAAAAAGGAGAGTAGAACAGGATTTTTAAACTTCAGTTTTTCAAAATATACTTTGGTGTTTTTCCGGCCATATTTTATAAAAAGCATCATAACAGGCCACATTTTGAACAGCGATACTGCCGATCTCAGCGGATTCCGCAATCCCGGAGGGTCGGAATACGGAGAAAGAAATGCCGATTTACGCATATCCCGGCACATCCTGCGGATAGCTTCAGTATCCTCCGGGGCAAAGGAACACAGGTATTTTTCCCAGCGGTCGAGGCTGGTGTAAATAATAAATTCACGACCGCTCGCATCATAAATCGTGGTATGGATGTCATGATCGATGATCTCCACAGCATTATTCAATACACCGGTCTCTTTCCAGATGTCGTTGAATGGTCCGTTCCGGGTGCCCACCAGCCAGTGCAGGCAATAGTCAAATCGGTAACCTTTCCGTTTCCAGGCAGTACACTGACCGCCTGTAACCGAATGCATTTCAATGATTTCGGTGTCGAATCCGTTCAGTTTTCCGTAAATGCCGGCGGATAGTCCGGCTACACCTCCTCCGATGATGACGATTTTCTTTCCCATTTTTGCTGTTTTCAGAATTGTTTAATTGTTTTCATGGCAGATCAAAGGAATAAAAACTATTTTCAGGGAAAGATGAAGAATCGATGAGTGGCGGAAAATCAGGTGTAAATCCCGTGAATAATATTGATGTTTGGCAGATTTTGACCCCCTGCCCCCCTAAATGAGGGTTAAGACTTGTTGTCTGGCGAATTTCAGCGTCCAAAGCACAACACCCAGTGAACTGCTGTCATTAAAACAAATATTGGATACTAAAACATTGATGTACAAAAGACCTTAGGTCCCCTTCAGGCCCGCCCGGCTGAACACGACAGTCGTTCGGGCGGGGGATTTAGGGATCAATACACATCAATATCTATTGTTCTTTAGTGGTGTGCCTGTTCCACTTCTGCCGGATCGTGTTCGTGCTTAAATAATACGGCAAACAATACAGCAACTAAAAGTGAATAGAGTGCAAAGGCAATCCAAATCTCTTTCCACACGAATTCTCCGTTCACCTTGAAGAATTTATCGATAACGATACCGCTGATACGGCTACCGAGAAAGGCGCCAAATCCGTTGGTCATCATCATGAACAGCCCCTGGGAGCTGGCCCGTATGGCGGGTATGGACTGGGTTTCCACGAAGATGGAACCCGAAATATTGAAGAAGTCAAAGGCCATTCCGTAGATGATGCAGGAGAGAACGATCATCCAAAGACCACCGGTCGGGTCTCCGTAGGCAAAAAGCCCAAACCGGAGCACCCAGGCCACCATACTCATCAGCATGACTTTTTTGATGCCGAATCGCTTCAGGAAAAAGGGAATGGTCAGGATAAACAGGGTTTCCGATATCTGGGAAATAGACATGATAATAGCCGGGTATTTTACGGCAATGGCATCGGCAAATTTCGGGATTTTGGCAAAGTCGTGAAGGAAAGTGTCTCCATAGGCATTGGTCAGTTGCAGGGAAGCGCCCAGCAACATGGCAAAAATAAAAAACCAGGCCATTTTCCTGTTTTTGAACAGGGCAAAGGCATTTAATCCCAGGGCGCTGGCCAGGTCGGGCCGGTGCCCTTTGCCCATCGGGCGGCACGCAGGGAGTGAAAATGCATAGATGCCCAACAGGAAGGAAGCGGCTGAGGCTACATAAAACTGGTAGGGAGTGGTTTCAAATTTCAGCAGACTGATCACCCAGAGCGCTACGATGAACCCGACAGTCCCCCACACCCTGATGGGAGGGTATGATTTAATGATGCTGTACTGGTTCATTTTCAGGGAAGTATAGGCAACGGTGATCGACAATCCGATGGTCGGCATATAAAACATCATGTTCACCAGCATGACCCAGAAAAAGAGTTCCGGATCGTTGATTTGTGGCAGAACAAATAAAATCAACCCCCCGATCAGGTGAAAAATACCGTAAAGGCGTTCGGCATTGATCCATTTGTCGGCAATGATCCCGGCAATGGCAGGCATGAAAATAGAAGCAATTCCCATGGTGGAAAAGACGGCCCCGAAGTTGGTGCCTGACCATTGCTTATTTTGGAACCAATAAGCGCCAATAGTGAGCAGCCATGAACCCCAGATAAAAAATTGCAGGAAGTTCATCAAAATCAATCGATGTCTTATGTTCATCGGAAAATTATTATAGTTGATTGTTGTAAAGCGTTTATTTTCTGCGTTTTATTTCATCCCTGATGAGTGAGGCTTTTTCATAATCTTCATTCTGAATGGCCTCATTCAGGGCTGCTTCCAGGTCGCTCAGGGTATATTTTTCATACGTGGTTGGTAATGGTTTTGATGTATGGGATTCTTCCCCGGTTTGTTTTGGCGAGTGTTCCTCATTCATTTCAAGTACTATTCCGGCTTTTCTCAGAATTTCCTCCGTGGTGAAAATCGGACACCTGAACCGTAAGGCAAGGGCAATAGCGTCAGAGGTTCTGGAATCTATCCTGACTTCCTTGCCATTCATTTCGCACAGCAGTTCTGAGAAAAAGATCCCTTCTTCCAGTTTATGAATCGTTACTTCCAGCAGGATAATGTCGAATGCCAGCGCAAGGTTCCGGATCAGATCATGGGTGAGCGGACGCGGAGGTTTAAGACCTTCCATCTGAATGGCAATTGCCTGCGCTTCCACAGGACCGATGATGATTGGAATCCTGCGGTCACCGTCTTCCTCGGCCAATACAAGGGCATAGGCACCGGATTGGGTCTGACTGACCGATAATCCCAGAATGTTCAACCTAACTTTTTGCATGATTCATAAGCTGCTATAGCCGGTAACACAAAGATACGTTCATTTTATTCTTCGCTTCTTACGGCGGAGGGTGTAAAATTAAACTAATTTATCCTGAAAGGATGCAGAATCAAAAAAATAGGGAAATGTTTTGGTAATCATCACAGAATAACTACTTTTGCACTCCCAAAATTGGTTTGTTCAGGCCAGAGGAAGTGGAAAACCGGATTGTTTTTCCGCCTGACGGGCAAAACTTTAAAACGAAAAGAATGTACGCTATCGTAGAAATTGCAGGTCAGCAATTCAATGTTGAGAAGGATCTTAAGGTGTTTGTACACCGCTTACCCGCAGAAGTGGGTGAATCGCTGGAGTTTTCGAAAGTTCTGCTGGTAGAAAACGAAGGAAATGTTAAAGTAGGAACTCCCGTGGTTGAAGGAGCTTTGATCAAAGCAAAGGTTCTGGAACACACAAGAGGAGATAAGGTATTGGTCTTCAAGAAGAAAAGAAGAAAAGGGTATCAGAAGATGAACGGTCATCGTCAGTCTTTCACCCAAATACTTGTTGAAGAAATTGTCGGATAATAAAATAAGAAACCATGGCTCATAAGAAAGGTGTAGGTAGTTCGAAAAACGGACGCGAATCAGAAAGCAAACGACTTGGCGTTAAAATCTACGGCGGTCAGTATGCAAAAGCGGGCAATATTCTTGTCCGGCAAAGAGGAACCAGGCATCATCCGGGCGTAAACGTGGGAATTGGTAAAGATCATACCCTGTTTGCCCTGATTGACGGGACTGTCGTATTCAACAAAAAAAGAGACAACAGGTCATACGTTTCCGTACAGCCGCTTGTTTCTGCAATTTTGGCTGATGCAACGCCCAGTGTGAATTAAAGGCTAATTGTTCACTTTCAGATAAGAATCTCCTGTTGGCAGCAGCAGGAGATTTTCTGTTTTTATACCTTTGCATACAAACCATTTTTCATGCTTACGCTTAAATTTATTCAGGAAAATCCTCAACAGGTTATTGACGGGTTGGCAAAAAAACGCTTCGATGCGGCCGGTATCGTGCAGTCTATTATTGCATTGACAGAATCCAAAAACCAGACCCAGGCCAAAGCCGACAAAGCCAAGGCTGAAATGAACAACACAGCCCGGGATATCGGTTTACTTCTCCGGAATGGCAAAACTGAGGAAGCCGGGCAGGCCAAAGAAAGAACTGCCATCCTGAAAGAATCCATCCGGGAAATGGATCAGTCGTTTGCGGAAACAGATGAAAAAATTCAGCAATTGCTGGTACAACTTCCGAATATTCCCTGCAACCTGGTTCCCTGGGGTAAAAGCGCGGAAGACAATGAAGTGATCCGCAGCGGGGGATCTTTTCCCGAATTTGCCGCGGAAGCCCTGCCCCATTGGGATCTCGCTGCCAGATACAACCTGATTGATTTTGAACTGGGCGTGAAGCTTACCGGCGCAGGATTTCCTGTTTACAGAGGAAAAGGTGCCCGGTTGCAAAGAGCGCTGATCAATTTTTTTCTCGATGAAGCCCGGAAAGCTGGATTTGAAGAAATTCAGCCTCCGTTCATGGTGAACGAAGCCTCAGGCTTTGGAACCGGCCAGTTGCCCGACAAAGAAGGCCAGATGTACCATGCCACCCTGGATAATTTCTACCTGATTCCGACTGCCGAAGTGCCGGTTACCAATATTTACCGCGATGTTATCCTGGATGCGAAAGAACTTCCGGTGAAAAACTGTGCCTACAGCGCCTGTTTCCGCAGGGAAGCCGGTTCCTACGGCAAGGATGTCAGGGGGCTCAACCGGCTGCACCAGTTCGATAAGGTGGAGATCGTCGAAATTGCCCACCCCGAAAAATCGTACGAAGTGCTGGAAGAGATGGTTACCTACGTCGAATCACTCGTCAAAAAGCTGGAACTTCCCTACCGGATTATCCGGCTGTGCGGGGGCGATATGGGTTTCACCTCTGCCATGACCTATGATTTCGAAGTCTGGTCTGCTGCCCAGCAAAAATGGCTGGAAGTGAGTTCAGTCTCCAATTTTGAATCTTTTCAATCCAACCGCCTGAAGCTCCGTTTCCGGGATGAGGCGGGAAAAAAGCCCCAACTGGCCCATACCCTCAACGGAAGCGCCCTGGCCTTGCCACGTATCGTTGCCGCCTTGCTCGAAAACAATCAGACCCCGGAGGGAATTACCATTCCCGCGGCACTCGTGCCCTGGTGCGGATTTGACATGATTAACTAATTTCGAATTTCGGATTTGAGATTTCGGATTTGAGATTTCGGATTTGCCTGCGGTCTCTCCTGCCTTTAAATCCGAAATCGTACATCCGAAATCGTACATCCGAAATCCGAAATTAATAGTTTCGGTTGAATTTTTCTTTAAGGATAGTTCTGACCTCCTCCATCTCCACTTCACGGCCCAGTTCCTTCTGAAGCGAAGTCACTGCTGACGATGTAAAACCGCATGGATTTATATAATGGAAATAGTTCAGGTCAGTATTTACGTTGAGGGCAAAACCGTGCATGGTGACAAAATGACTGACCCTTACCCCAATCGCACAAATTTTTCTGACAAGGACAGGGTCATTGACATCCAGCCATACTCCGGTAGCTCCTTCCCTCCGTGCTCCCTCCAATCCGAAGGCGCCGATGGTTTCGATAATGGCTTCTTCCATCTTCCAAATGAATTCCCTGATACCGATATGGAAATATTCCAGGTCCATGATCAGGTATCCCACCAATTGCCCGGGTCCATGATACGTAATGTCTCCACCCCTGTTGATGCGGTAAAAGGTGGCCCCGATCTTTTTCAGGTATTCTTCAGTAATCAGCATATTTCCTGGATCACCACTCTTTCCCAGAGTATAGACATGTGGGTGTTCCACCAGCAAAAAATAATTTTCAGCAGTGGGTGTTTTATTAACTGACCTGTTCCGTACCAGCTGTTCCAGCAATTCCTCCTGCCGGTCCCAGCACTCCCGGTAGTCAATTAATCCGGGTTCCAGATAGTTTAGCTGTGTCATATTGTTGTTCCTGTCAGGGGTCAATTTTACGGGTTTTTAAAGAAACCACAAAATGGCTCTGAAGATGAACAAAAGGTCATTTTACAAATAGTAGCAAAATTTTCAGAAAATCAATGAAATGTAAAATATAGCTCATTTTTTGTGTCAAATCAACATTTTTTCGATAAAAATCGAAAAATATTCACTTATTTCCGCCTGATTTTACATTGCTGAATATATTTTTTTGAAAACTTGTTAAATTTAGAATTGATTGTTATGGATAAAATTGCTGCAGAATTTGTTCAGAATTTCATGGCAAATGTAATTGCCAAGGATCCTCTTGAAAAGGAATTTCACCAGGCCGTACGTGAAGTGGTGGAGAGTTTGGCGCCCTTTGTAGTTCAGAATCCCGTGTATATGAAGGCCCGGATTCTGGAAAGAATGGCCGAACCGGAGCGGATTGTGATGTTCCGTGTTCCCTGGCTGAATGACCGGGGAGAGGTGGAAATCAACCGGGGGTACCGGATACAGATGAGCAGCGCCATTGGCCCTTACAAGGGAGGGCTCCGCTTTCATGCCTCCGTTAACCTGAGCATTCTGAAATTCCTGGCTTATGAGCAGGTGTTGAAAAACAGTCTGACCACCCTGCCCATGGGAGGCGGCAAAGGAGGAAGCGATTTCAATCCCAAGGGTAAGTCCGATAACGAGGTGATGAGGTTCTGTCAGTCATTTATGACGGAACTCAGCCGGCATATAGGTCCCGACACAGATGTACCGGCCGGCGACATTGGCGTGGGAGGCCGGGAAATTGGTTTTATGTACGGGCAGTTGAAGCGGCTCAGCAATGCCTTCACCGGTACGCTGACCGGCAAAGGGCTGGGTTGGGGCGGAAGCCCCCTCCGTCCGGAAGCAACCGGATATGGTACCACCTATTTTGCTCAGGAAATGCTGAGTACCATCGGCGAAGAGATTGCCGGTAAAACGGTGGTGATTTCCGGATCCGGAAATGTTTCCCAGTATGCCGTGGAAAAAGTGACCCAGTTGGGTGGAAAGGTAGTCACCCTGTCCGACTCCAATGGATTCATCTATGATCCTGAAGGAATTAATGAGGAAAAACTGGAATATGTTTTAGAATTGAAAAATGTATGGCGAGGCCGTATCAGGGAATATGTAAATGAGTTCAAAGGCGCGAAATATTTCGAGAATCAAAGACCATGGAGTGTCCCCTGTCAGATTGCCATGCCCTGCGCCACCCAGAACGAGGTGGATGAAGAGGATGCCAAAACCCTGGTAGCCAATGGTTGCCGGGTGATTTCAGAAGGAGCCAATATGCCTTCCACACCTGAAGCCATTCATGTTTTTCAGGGCAATAAACTCTTTTATGCTCCGGGTAAAGCTGCCAATGCGGGTGGGGTTGCCACCTCCGGACTGGAAATGTCACAGAATTCCATGCGTCTTACCTGGACCAGGGACGAGGTGGACGCCCGCCTTCACAGAATTATGAAAGGCATTCACGAAACCTGTGTGCAGTATGGAAAAGAGAGCGACGGGTACGTCAATTATGTGAAGGGAGCCAATATCGGTGGCTTTTTAAAAGTAGCCAACGCCATGCTGGCTCAGGGTTTGGTTTAATTTCTGTTCCATCAGGATAGCTGAAAGGACCGGTCAATGGCTGACCGGTCTTTTTTTTTGTTTGTCTGTAACATTTCTGGCAGGGTTATGTCCTATTGTTAACCGGAGAAAAATCACCTGTCAGACCGGAAAAAGATTTATTGGCGGATAATTTTCCGCCGTTTATCGGTAAAGATGACACGATTTTATAATCCGCTACCAATTTTGAAACAGAAAACAGCAGCTAAAGAATAAGCCATGATCGCATTGAACAATGTCCACAAATCGTATGTAACCGGAAACAACTCGCTCCACGTGCTGAAAGGTCTTGACCTGGAGATCGGAGCAGGCGAGTTTGTTTCCATCATGGGGCCATCGGGGTCCGGAAAATCTACCTTGTTGAATATTCTGGGCATCCTGGATGATTACGACGAAGGCTCCTATATCCTGAATGGGAAAACCATCAAGGGATTGACGGAAACACAGTCAGCCATCACACGAAATGAAATGATCGGATTTGTCTTTCAGTCCTTCAATCTGATCTCATTTAAGAATGCCAAGGAAAATGTGGCCCTGCCGCTCTATTACAAAAAAATCAGCAGGAGAAAACGGAACCAGATTGCCCTGGAGTATCTTGACCGGTTCGGACTAAAGGATTGGGCCGACCATTTGCCCAGTGAGCTTTCAGGGGGTCAGAAACAAAGGGTGGCCATTGCACGTGCCTTAATTGCTCAGCCAAAGATTATTCTTGCCGACGAGCCTACCGGCGCTCTCGATACCACCACCTCTCTTGAAGTGATGCAAATCCTGAAAGATGTCAATGACCAGGGCATTACGGTGATCATCGTCACCCATGAGCATGACATTGCTGCGATGACCCGGAAAATCATCCGGCTGAAAGACGGAATGATCGAAGAAACCATCATCAACGGCGAGTTGAAAATGTACCGCGATAGAGTCAGAACCGATAAAACCTATCAATATGTTTGATATTGACATATGGCAGGAAATATTCAGCACCATCCGGAAAAACAAACTGCGCACCTTCCTGACCGGTTTTTCTGTGGCCTGGGGGATTTTTATGCTCATGGTGTTGCTGGGTTCCGGAAACGGGTTACAGAACGGGGTCAAATATGAATTCGCGGACAATGCCATCAACATTATGTGGATGTGGACCGGCCAGACTTCCATTGCTTATGAAGGCCTGAAGGAAGGACGTGAAATCAAATTCAACAACCAGGATTATGACTTTCTGACCACCAAGGCAAAGGGAGTGGAACAGGTATCCTCCCGGTTTTTTCTCCGGGGCGACATAACCTATTCTTACGGAAAGGAATACGGTTCTTTTTCTACCAGTACCTGCCACCCTTCCCTGCTGGAGATGGAGAATATTAAAATAGACAAGGGGCGGTTTATCAATGATCTGGACATGTCGGAATTCCGGAAGGTGATTGTTATCGGGGATGATATCCGGAAGGCGCTTTTTAAAGAAGAAGATCCACTTGGAAAATACATTAAAGTGGGAAGTGTTCCATTTAAAGTTATCGGTGTTTCCAAAGATCCCCGCTCCACCGACAACCGGCAGGCCTACATGCCTTTTACTACTGCCCAGCGCCTTTTCAATGGCGGCGACAGGGTACACAATTTTACAGTGACCACCGATATGGTAAAAACTGCATCAGAAGCTGATGCTATTGAAAAACAAATCAGAAATCAGATGGCCCAGCGGCATAGTTTTGACCCGGAAGATAAGAGGGCAATGGGATCATTCAACATGCTGACCGAATACATCCGTACCATGAAAATTTTCCAGGCCATAAAGATGTTTGTCTGGATGATCGGGATCGGAACCCTGATTGCAGGGATTGTGGGGGTCAGCAACATCATGCTGATCCTGGTCAAGGAAAGAACCCGGGAAATCGGTATCCGCAAAGCCCTGGGCGCTACTCCCGGATCCGTGATCGGACTGGTTTTGATGGAATCAATCATGATTACCACTGTGGCTGGCTACCTTGGTCTGGTCGGAGGGGTTGGCCTGATGGAAATGCTGAATTTTGGACTGGAACAGATGTTTGCCCAGGGTTCCGGGAGCCAGATATTTTTCCGCAACCCTACCGTCGACTTTACCACAGCCGTTTCGGCTACCATCATTCTTGTGGTGTCCGGCGCGCTGGCCGGATATATTCCGGCAAGGAAAGCAGCATTGGTGCGACCCATCGAAGCTTTAAGAGATGAAAACTAAAATGCGGCTGACGACTGGTTTCTGGTATCAGGTATCAAGTATCAGGTATCAGGTATCAGGTATCAGGTATCAGGTATCAGGAAGCATTTAACCATGAAAACAGTTAACAATAAAAAGTATGTTTGATCTTGACCGTTGGAATGAAATATGGCATGCGCTGATGAAGAACAAGGTCCGCAGTTTGCTGACCGCCTTCGGGGTTTTCTGGGGCATCTTCATGCTGATAGTGATGGCAGGCGCAGGAAACGGGCTGAGTAACGGCATCGTGGAAGGGGTGGGAAAATTTGCAACCAATTCTGCCTTTCTGTGGACCAACCGCACCGGTGAACCTTACAAGGGCTTTAAAAGAGGCCGCTACTGGAATATGGATTCCGAAGACCTGAAAATCATCAAGGAAAAAGTTCCTGAAGTCCAGATTTTGTCCCCCAAAAACTTTGGATCCAATAACAACAGCGGACCCAATACCGTCAGGGGACTGAAAAACGGTTCCTTTAACATCAAGGGGGATTATCCGGAATATGTGCAGATAGATCCTGTGACCGT
This sequence comes from Prolixibacteraceae bacterium, assembly GCA_027451165.1. Classification (GTDB taxonomy): domain Bacteria; phylum Bacteroidota; class Bacteroidia; order Bacteroidales; family Prolixibacteraceae; genus UBA1413. Next base: position 19,713 of record DAIDJX010000021.1, read on the forward strand.
TGAACAGGGAAGATGGATCAACCAGATCGATATCATGGAAAAGCGAAAGGTGTGTGCCATTGGAACCAAGGTTTTTGAGACCATGTTTGAATCCGGGGAGAATCCGCTGGGAGAATACCTGAAAATCTCAGGTGTTTATTACCAGGTGATCGGTGTCATTAAACCTGAGACGAGGGTGAACATCAACGGAAGAACAGAGGAATCAGTTTTCATTCCTTTTACGACCATGCAGCAAACCTACAATATGGGAAATGATGTCCATTTTCTGGCTATCACCTCGATTCCCGGAGTGCCGGTCAGTGTCGTCGAGGAGAAGGTAAAAGACATCATCAAAAAGCGTCATTCCATTTCCCCATCCGATACCCAGGCCATCAACAGCGTCAATATTGAAAAGCAATTTATGCAGATGCGGGGTCTGTTCCTCGGAATTTCAATCCTGACCTGGATTGTTGGGATTGGCACCCTGATGGCCGGAGTGATTGGGGTCAGCAATATCATGCTGGTGATCGTCAAGGAGCGGACCAAGGAAATCGGTGTCCAACGGGCGCTTGGCGCCAGGCCGGTCACCATTATTTCCCAGATCATGCTTGAAAGTGTTGCTTTGACCACCATTGCAGGTTATATTGGCCTTTCCCTGGGTGTCGGACTGCTGGAGCTTATTAACAGGATTATGGAAAGTCAGCCCAAAAGCAGTGAAGAGGTGTTCTTCCGGAATCCGGAGGTCAGTATTTCGGTAGCAGTGGCCAGCCTGATCGTCCTGATTGTCGCCGGTCTTTTTGCCGGCTCCATCCCGGCAAAAAGAGCCTTGCAGATCAAACCCATCGAGGCCTTGCGGGAAGAATGATGTTTGGTAAAGACGCACAATTTGTGCGTCTCCACAGAAAGAAGTAAAGACGCACAATTTGTGCGTCTCCACAGAAAGAAGTAAAGACGCACAACTTGTGCGTCTCAACAAAAAAAAAATCAATTAACCAGAAAATAAAAATAGCCATGAAAAAATTCTTTAAAATCGCCGGGCTGGTTCTCCTCGGGGTCATGTTCATCGGAACATTGGTTTTTCTCTATAAAAAATCACAGC
>DAIDJX010000022.1 GCA_027451165.1 Prolixibacteraceae bacterium
GCAGGCTGAGATCAACCTGATATGGAAACACTTACTGCCGGCGTTTAAGTGAACGATGGGATCTCTCTCTCAGTGAAGCACCTGACCTTTTTTCATCAGGATTTTCTCCAGTTCTGAGTAGGGCACATCCTGAACTGCTGCTTTCAGGTCGATAGCCATACAGGCGGCAACTGCAGCTGATTGCCCCAGGATCATAAATACCGGTTCCATACGGATAGAGCCATAGGCAATGTGGCTGGAAGATACGCACACCGGAACCAGCAGATTGGTACATTCCCTTTTTTGCGGACATAAAGATCCGTATGCTATTTCGTACGGTCCCGGAAGTCCTAAACCGACATCCCCTTCATTCTGTGCATTCCCGTTTTCATCTACATAGCGTTGTACATTGTGGGAGTCAATGGTATATGATCCCATCCCCACTGATTCCGGGGTGGGCTTGCGATCCATCAGTTCATTTTCCGTCATGACAAATTTTCCCTGCATCCGGCGGGCTTCCCGGATGTACAACTGATGGGGCCAGTTACCGTTGCCGGTAAATTCATCCGCAGATAAACCCCAGGATTGCAACTTTTTCCGGATGGCTTGCGGAACACGGGCATCATTGGCCATAAACCACAACAAACCTTTCTGGTACATTTCGTGTTCTTTTGCTATTTCCTCCCTCCGGATGTAATTTGCTTCCGGATAATCATAGTTCATCCCGATAAAATCACTGCTGAAAGGGCCGTGGTTATTGGTATCGGTTTTGCGGTTGGGCAGCGCATCAAATTTGTCGAATACTTCTTTCCATCCCCTTTCAAAAACCCTGGCCAGCAGTTCATATTTCGCAGGATCGTAGTTCTCAGGTTTGGGAAAAGGCACCCGGTTGTCCGGATGGTCGGTCAAGCATAGGCGGTAACAGTAAGCCTGAACCCTGTGGTCTCCCTGTCCGTTCTCCCCTGAAGGATCAGCGCTCACAAAGGGCAATAACCCACTGTCAGGATTTCCTGGAATTTTGTATGCACTCACCGGTTCAGGAAGTACCCTGAAGTTGTGCCTGTGATGGATGGCATCTTTCTGCACCCCGTTCCAGGTTTCACCATAGCGCTGATTACTTTCCCTGCCAACAGTATAGCTTACCCCTGCTGCTGCCATCAGATCCCCCTCGTAGGTGGCATCCAGAAAAATTTTCCCGTAAAATCTCTTTCCGGAGAGCGTAGTGATGGAACTTATTTTTTCCTTTTTAACATCCACTCCGGATTCCCGGTTCAGCCATTCGTTCCTGAAAACCTGAATCTGGTTTTCCCTGATATAATCTTCAAAAATCCGCTCAGCAACATGAGGCTCAAAAAGCCACATAGTACGGTTCTCTCCGTCGACTGCGGGAGTTCCCTGCCCTTTGTTCCCAAACTCTTCCTTTTTTTGCCATTTCCATGCTTTCCCTTCCTGGTAGTGCAGCCAGACCCGGTGATAAAAATCCTTCGCCAACCCGCCTATCACCTCTTTTTTACCGGTATCGGTATAACCGAGCCCACCCGAGGTCAATCCTCCCAGGTGGGTGTCGGGCGAAACCAGGATGACGCTTTTACCTGACATGGCAACTTCAACCGCTGCAATAACAGCGGCAGAAGTACCGCCATAAATGATCACGTCAGCCTGATATTGTTCTTTTTCCGCTGCTTGTACAGGTTGGAAAAATAGGAACATGGAAAGGATGGAACCAAAGCAAAGTGACCATGCTGAAGTCCTGAATTTCATTCTTCGTTTTTCTGGTTTCATGGGAATAGACTGGTTGAAAATCTTTAATTACAAAAATAGGAATGTTTTCAAACAGAAAACTAAACAGTCCTGATCTATCAACTAAGCAGCTTTAACAAAATATCTTAAGGTGTTATGAATAGTAAACGGATAGTTTTTATTTTTATGGGTCGAATATTTGCAGACATGAAAAACCGTTTACTGGCACTTACCCTTTTTTTACTGACCCTTTCCATTTCATCCGGAGCCTTACCCCCTGTTTTGGATAATCCCTGGGCACATCCACCCAGGATCATCCGCACCTGTTGTATGTTTGGTTCCAAAGTGGGCGTGGTGGTGGTTCCTTTTGTCAAACTCTCGGATGTGACCAGTATCGAAAGGATTGGTGACCACCATTTTTTGGGACATGTGTCAGAAAGCAACGGTATCGTCTATACCCACAGGGGGGGATTCATTGATATGGGTCATATGCGCGACCAGGCTGACTGGACGGCCTATCTCTATGCCCTGATGCAGAGGGAAAAAGCAGTGGGATGCATTAAGCTGGAGCTTGGATCTGAAGGGGGGCAGAAAAGTTTAAGCATATCCCTGCTGCCTTATCTTACCGATGAAGATTTGATTCTGCTGGCTGGCCGCATAGCCTATGATCTTTCGATCTGGCATGAGATTGCCACCTGGTTTGGAGTATCCTCCGTTCCGCTGGTCTCGGAACAATTTTCCAGTTTTTCGGTGGAAGATGGATACTCCAACCTGCTGGGTGTCCACCTCGGCATGGAAGCGATCAGGAGCAACCTTCCGTATGAAAAAGCAATGACCGAACTGATCTCCTCAAAATTGAAACATTTTATGGTGGTTGGCACTTACCAGGAAACCCTGGATGCCATGGAGGCGGTAAGGGACATCTGGTGGACCAGAAATGCCCACATGCCCAGCAATAAGGTACAGATAGCCCGTCAAACCACCACCTATGATTCGATTTTCCCACGGCTTATCCCTGCCGATGAACTTTTGTTCAAACACCAGGAACCGCTCATCATTCCATCGGTAACCTCACGGGGTGATTCCCTCAGCAATATGTATGAATTCACTGTTAAACTAAACTATAAATTTCCGGTAAAGAAAATATTCCCTGACCAGGAGGTCTCATTTGTAACGCAGCACCATTTCATGACCATGGTGTCTTTTATAGAAGATCAACTGAAGAATTCAGTGGTCCAGGATTACAAATCTCCCCTTGTCTCCTTCCGGAAATCGAGATCAATGCCTGCTGAAATACCCGGAGGCACTAACAAACTCTGACCGAAGCCGTTTAAATTAAATACCTGCTTATGAATTGTAATACTCAGAACTGGAAAAGTATCCTCATCACCATTTTGCGGGCAGCCATTGGCTGGCATTTTTTGTATGAGGGAATATCTAAACTTGCTGCCACAGGATGGACTTCTTATGGTTATCTGAGCAATACCACCGGGTTTCTGTCAGGGTTTTACCATGCCCTGGCTTCTAATCCGGCAATAATCTCAGTGGTTGATTTTCTGAATATTTGGGGATTAACTGCCATTGGCCTGGCTTTGTTCCTCGGGGTATTTGTAAGGTATGCATCAATTGCAGGTGTCCTGTTGTTGGTGTTGTATTATTTTGCCTATCCTCCTTTTGGTTCATCTCTGCTGAAAGCTACCGAGGGGCAATTCCTTTTTGTGGACCGGAATTTTCTGGAAGCCCTGACCCTGCTGGTCCTCCTTTTCCTGAAAGAAAAGGGATTTGGCATTGACCGGTTGTGGTCAGTTTTCCGGAAAAGGAGAAGCATTGAAGTGACTGATGATCAAGCCATCGGTGAAACTGAAAAATTCAATCCACGCAGGGAATTGCTGAAAAATCTTGCCACATTGCCTGTACTGGGCGCCCTGGGATACAGCGCTTATCAGACGCAGCGCAGGTTTGGGGTGGATTCGTTGTCAGGAGCGACCATCAAACTGAAAACAGCAGATCTCAGAAAGCTGGAAGGGGAATTACCCAAAGGGAAGATCGGCCAACATGAGATCAGCCGCCTGGTAATGGGGGGCAACCTGATAGGAGGATGGGCCCACTCCCGCGACCTGATCTACGTACCCTCTCTTTTCAGGGCTTACAATACGGAAAAAAAGGTATTTGAAACCCTGATTCTCGCTGAGAAGGCAGGGATAAACACCATCAATATTGGTTTTGCTTCCAATGAATTGATAGCCAAATACAAAAAAATCACCGGAAGCAAAATCAAAGTTATTTCCCAGATCCATCCGGGCCTGGATAATGGAAAACTGGACGAAGTCGGCCCTGCCACAGACAAAAAGAAGTTCTTTGAGTTTATTGACAAAGCCATTGATTTCGGGGTGGATATCGTCCAGGTGCAGGGGAACTGGTGTGACTGGCTCTCCAGGGCTGAAAAGACCTGGGTGATCGGCGAAATGATTGAACATATCCGGAAACAGGGTTATACTGCAGGGTTGGGCGCCCATACCATTGATTCACTGATCTTGTGTGAGGAAAATGGTGTTATTCCGGACTATTACATGCAGACCATGCACCACGATAATTACTGGTCGGCACACCCCCTCGATAAACGGGTTCCTTTTGAAGTTGACGGGAAAAAATATCTGGAACACGACCGTTTCCACGACAATTGTTTCTGCCTTTTCCCGGACCGGACTGCTGAATTTGTGAACCGCGTGAAAATCCCGGTCATGGGATTCAAGGTGCTGGCAGCTGGTGCGATCACCCCTGAAGATGGTTTTAAATGGGCCTTTAACAATGGAGCTGACTTTATTTGTGTCGGAATGTTTGATTTCCAGGTGGTGGATGATGTCAACATCACCATCCATACACTCCGGAATCTTCAGGAGCGAAAACGGGAATGGTTTGGTTGAACCAACGGCTAAATTTGCTATATTTGGGTAAAATAGCTGAAAACACAAATCCTTTCCGATCATGAAAAGAATATCCTTCCCCGTACCATCATTTTCCCTGTTGGCCATAATACTGATGATGTTTTCCGGGGTTAATCAGGCCCAGGAAATTTTCCCATCCATCACGGCTTCAGGTGATAAAATACTTTCCGGAAGTTTGTTTGAAAAAATCCATAACCTTGATCAACAGTCTGCGTCATCATTGAAAAGCGGACCCTCTCCGGAAAGTAAGGTCTTTCTCTATTTTTCCGAATACCCTTCTTCTGACCTACTCACCCGGCTGGAAAGATTGGGTGTCAGGCTGATGAAAGAAACCTGGACGCCACCCCTGGGTCGTCATCCTTACGGCTTCATTGCGGCTATTGTGCCTGATCATAATCTGAGAGCCATCTTGTCCTTGTCTGCCTTGAAAAAAATCGGTTCTGCAGAAAGGAACAGTCATGCCATGAATAACACGGCATCACAATTAATTGGAGCGTCAATGACCTGGGAATCAGGTTACACAGGTAAAGGAGTTAAGGTTGGGGTTCTTGATTCAGGGATTGACACCACCTTTGCAGGCACCGATCTGCCGGCAGTTTTTCAGAAGAAAGATTATTCCTATTATCCGAATTTGGATAACGATGTATCCAACACGGTGACCGGCCATGGTACCCATGTGGCAGGAACAGTTCTGGGGCGCGGTGTTCTTTCTCAGGGGCATTCTCATGCCAATAACGGCAGGGGGGCTTTCAAGGGAATGGCTCCGGCAGCTGACCTGGTATTTTTGAAAATCGGACAGGATGAAGATGCCGTTGCTGAGGATCCCCAGACCATTGCGGCCATTGACGCAGCGGTAAACATTTATCATGTGAATGTGCTTTCCATGAGTTATGGCGGCTGGGATGATTACCACGATGGCAGTGGCGCTTTGGATCAAAAGGTGGACTGGGCTTTCAATCAGGGTGTCCCCTTTTTCCTGTCTGCCGGTAATGCCGGTGATGATAAAAAACACTGGATGGGAACAGTTGCTGCCAATTCCCAAAGTGATCTGATCGAAGTAAAAGTTTCCGCACCGGGCAGCGATACCACCATGCTCCGGTTCAATATGGTCTGGGCCGATGGAACCAAAAGGAACAACCTGACCATCAAATACTTCGATTCGGCTAAACAGCCGTTGAGTGATGTGACCATTCTTCCGGTTACTGAAAGTCCCAGGGGAACTGAATCACGCTATTCCTGGTACAACAAATCGCTTAAAGCTGCCGGAACCTGGTATCTGCAGGTTATCAACAATTCTTCAGAATCACAGGTGGTCCATATTTATGAAGACTGGAACAACCAGCGTATCGGGACAGACCACGTCTCATTCACCAATCCGGAAACAGCCTATACTATAGGTTCTCCGTCTTCTGCTGATCATGCTTTTTCTGTAGGAGCTTATGTTTCAAGAAACAGCTGGACCAGTTCAACCGGAAGTGATCGCTGGTGGGGTCTTACCTATATGGAGAATGTTATCGCAGATTTTTCCAGTCGCGGTCCTACGCTGGACCAAAGGACCAAACCGGATATTACTGCTCCGGGGCATGTTTTGATCTCCCTGCGCGACAAAAAGATCTACCCTACAGCAGGTAACTCAACGATCGATAATGACGGCAAATCAGGAGGGGAAGCCAACTACTACCAGATGCGCGGTACCAGTATGGCCTGCCCGGTAGCTGCCGGAGCAGCTGCCCTTTTTCTGGAAAAATATCCGTCAGCTACCCCTCAGCAGGTCTATGATGCCTTTAAAAATTTCAGCAACCAGTCGGGCCTGAAAAACCTGCCCGATAATACCTATGGTGCAGGTAGGCTGAATATCCTGAATGCCATCAATGGTTACCGGGATGCTGTTGTTGTGGATGGAAACATGAACGACACGAAATATACCACCCTTGCAAAATTTACTTCCAACAGGAATGGAATGGGTGATAAAAATAATCTGGGTGAACTGAAGTATTATTCCGACGGAAAAAATCTGTATATCGGCATCACGGGAGAGACAACCGCTGATAATAATTTCCTGCTGTTCATGGATTTCTCCGGCGTACAAGGCAGGGGGACCAATACGCTGGGCGGCGGCAATTCCGGGGATTTCGTGTATTGTGCCTTTGCCTATATGGGCAATGTAAAAATGGATTTTGATGTGGACGTTGCTCTTGGATTCAACAAGGGCAACAGCCAGCAGTCGGAATTTTTCAGTGACGCCATAAAGTACGGAACCACCAACAAGGCTGTAAATATCGGGCGTTGTAATCAGATGGGAGGAAATTCTTCTTTCGAAATTGCTTCAGCCTTCGGAGGTTCCGGTTCTCTGACTTTCGCCTACGACAGCACTTTTGCCTCCGATAAGAACAAAGGAGTGGAAATGAAAATCCCCATTTCGGCATTCGCAGGGGTGGATACTTCACAGACCGTCCGCTTCTTCGTGGTACTATCTCCCCAAAACGGGAAAGTTTCCAATGAATGCATTCCGGGCGATCCGGGAGCTGCCAATCCCGGCGATGGTGGTGACTTTTCGGTCATCCCCAGTCAGGACTTCTTTACCGCACCGGTGAAAATTTCAGGTCCCAAAAATCTTACCCTTGCTATAAATACAACAGCACTGACAATGGGGTATGCTGCCGGAAGCACAGCTGCCTTTAACATCACCTCCGACGGGGAATGGACGGTCAATACAGGTCAACCATGGCTGACCGCTTTCCCTTCATCGGGTTCCGGGAATAAAACGGTTACCCTTACTGCCCTGGCCAACACCCAGCCCGGCAACCGGACGTCTACGCTGACGGTTTCGGCTATCGGTGCCGCAGTAAAGACTGTTCAGGTAACCCAATCATTCAATACGATTGCCCTGTCTTCTGAGAAAGAACAACTTTCCGTTTACCCCAATCCTTTCTCAGACAGATTAATCATCAGGGGGATCAGTGCAAAGGCATCGCTCAGAATAACTGACTTGTCAGGACGGGTACTTCTTACCCGGGAGTTATCGGAAAATACCGATCTGAACACCAGCTATTTCCCTGCCGGGTTGTATTTGTTGACCATTACCTCAGACGGAAGCCGGTGGTCGGGAAAGCTGATCAGGAAGTAAACCGGACGATTGCTTTCGGAAATAATAATCCTGTTTACCTGAATAGTGGTATCCCCTTTTTCTGAAAGAAGAAGGTAAAACTACGGGTATATTCTTTACGCCAACCAGCTGTGGCCTTTATGTTTAACCATTCCAAAACCGGCTTGTCATCCGTAAGAATTTGTGCATCGGTCAGGTCAAGGGTTTCCGGTTTGAGAAAAAGGGAGTCTATCCTTACCTCTTTTCCGTGGTAAGCCAAAGGTGTACGTAATGCGTCAAATACTATCCTGTTTTTTGAAGCGACAAAAAGGGAATTCCTGGAATCCTCATTTCCGGGCGTAGGTAAAATTTCGGTTTCAAACCCGGCGGCTTGTAAAGTGGCAAAAAGGGACCGGCCAGGCAGACCGATGGCCCCGTTTAAATAGCCGTTGAAGTTGACAATTACCATTCCGTTGCGTGTCAGAATATCCCCGGTTCTTTTAAATGCCTCCAGGCTCAGGACATGTGCAGGCTGAACTTCACCCCGGAACACATCGAAAAAAATCAGGTCATACTTTTTCCCGGTGGTTTCCATAAAATGCCGGGCATCGTCAACAAATACCTTCACTTTATCATTTAAACCGAAGTATTGTCGAGCAATTACAGCAATCCGGCTGTCGAGTTCCACTGCGTCGACATCAAAACCCAGGTCAGAACTCAGTTTTTCGGCCATCATACCGCCGCCCAGTCCGAGGACCAGGGCAGCAGATTTTTCCGGCAAAATACTGGAGATGGCCGATGAAAAAATCAGGTAATTCCACCGGGTGGTTCCCGAATTTAAATCGATTTGGGATTGCCCCATACGGTTCACGAACAACATGCGTCCGCTGAGGTTTGTCCCTTCCGGGAAGGCTTGTCCCGGATTGACATCAGCCACCATCACCTGTCCGAGCAAACCTTCGGAAAAATGGTGGACTTTAATACCGGGAGGATTTTCCACTTCCCGGATCATCAGTAGACTGAGGATAGCTACCGGTATATATAACCAGCCCAATTTTTGTTTCTGTCTGACCAGCAATACAAAAGGAACGGCCCCTGCCACCAATCCGGTGATCAGCGAGGGGATCATCAGCCCCAGGGCGGGAATGATCCAGAAGCCAAACAGGGGTACGGCAAGGATGCCACTGACAGAAGAAATGGTGAACACCCTGCCGGTAGTCAGCCCTGAATCATCCACGTTTCGGGTAATCTGCCGGATCAGCAGGGTAGGTATCATGCCGAACAGGAGAACAGGGGGAAGGATCAGCAGGGACGCGGTGATGAAAAGGGAGAGCAGAAACGGAATGTCACCCATCAGGGGTGGCAGGAACTGTGAAACCGGATGCATGAGCATAACCAGCAGGGAGCCCAGCAGCAGAACGGTCAACAAAGGTGTTTTCCCGGCCATCCTGTCCGCTGTCCAGCCACCCAAAAAATACCCGGCAGCCAGGCCAAGCAGGGTTAATCCCATGACAATGGCCCATACATGCAGGGAGGAACCAAACCAGGGAGCCAGCATCCGGGCAGCCATCAGTTCAATGGCCATTACCACCCCTCCTTCGGTTATGGCGAACAGGTAGAGTGACCCATTTGACTGTTTGACCGGAGGCGGACTTTTTTTTCTTTTTGCCGCTTGCCGGGGTATCCGGATTAGTTTTTCACCGGAAAGATACGGCCCGGTATTTTTCTTCCGAAGCAGCAGGTTCAGGATTGGCAGGACAGAAACCAGCGCCAGCAGGATGGCAGTCAATCGGACGGAAGAGGAGATCCCAGCCCGGGGGATCAGCAAAAGCCCGAAAAGGAATGTGGCCAGGATTCCACCCGTTGTTGAAATGAAATAGGTTATTCCGGAGGAATTGCCAAGCGTCTCCAGCCTGGAGGTCATTAACCTGACGACCATGGGTCCTGTCATTCCAAAACAGAGCATGGGGGGTACCATCAGCACCAATCCGGTAATGGAGACGCCCGGTATCAGCTCCATTCCGGAAGTAAAGGAAATGATCGCCCTGGCGGTATAAGGAAGTGCAAAGACCAGCAGCGCCGACACCCCCAGAATTGTATAAAGCAGATGAGGTGCCGGAAACCTGCGGGATAACAAACCTCCTGAATAATAACCCAGCGCCAGTCCCCCCACACTGAAACAGAGAATGGCCGTCCAGACATAAAGGGAGTTGCCGTAAAAAGGGGCAACCAGCCGGGTACCGGTCAATTCGACAGCCATGACGGAAGCTCCTTCAACCAACAGTATCAGGAATAAGAGCCACCTTAGTGGCATACCGGCAGCGATACTGCTTTCAGGTTCATGATCAATGGTGTTTTTCATATCTCAATCTTCAAATTTATCATATAAAAAAGAGAAGTTCTTGTGCTTTAGGTAAAAATTGGTTAAATTTGATGAAAAAAAGCAATTACCCTGCTGAAAGAAATGAAAATTAGTGTTTTAATATTCCCGGGCCATGAAATGTAAACTTCTGATCATCATAATATTTATCCCTTTTTGGGTTTTTGGGGGTACTACCGTTATTGAAGTTCGGACTGATGGCTGGGGGACCATCTCCAAAAAATCCGGAGAAACCAACCAGAATGGTGCTATGGTCTGGAACGGTGGAGAGTGGGTGGTCAACAATACCTGGGCCCATAAATATTTTCACGATACCAGGACGGGCACCCGTTTGAAAACCATCGACAGTATACAAATTAGCCGGGAAGGGCAGGGAATTATGGATACTCTTGGCTTTCAAATTATCAGGCAAAATTACAACTATTCCCATGCAGACCGGAATGGGGGCACCTATCACTACAGCGCCCTCGAATATCTCCTCAAAAACAAAGTCACCGGCAAGCAGATTGTCCTGCGCTCACGAGGTACCGGGAACGGAACTGCACAACACTACTTTGATATCTATATCCAGAATGAAGATACCACCGGTTTGCTCCAAAGTTACACTGTTTTCAGGAACGATCCGGAATGGTATACCTATTCTGGAATCACCCTGGAACAGGTATTGGCACAGACCGACACTCTCCAGGGAAAAACAGGAAAACTGACTGCCAGCGAAAAAGGCAGTGTATCCCCTCCGGGGTGGTTCTTTTTGGATATTGGAGGTGGCGGTGACCTTGGTCCAGCCGGAATAGGAAAATCCTTTGTTTTTAGGACTGACTCACTCAGGGGGGCCAACATAGCTGCCGGGAACGCCGTCTATGCGGTAGATTTTGCCCTCCGCTGGATGGACAACATTGTCAATATCCATGAATTCCGGTTTTCCCCCAGGCTTTTCTCAGAAGCATATACCCCTGCTCTTGGAACGGAGGCAAGAAACAAAGAGCCTGACTGGGTGCGGTTTAATGCATCGGGTCTTTTTACCCCGACTGACCAGCCTGCTGACATGGCTTTGGATAAAGCCGGAAATATTTACGTTACCGGGTCAAGCGAAGGATATCCCTGGTCCACAGACTACCTGACATTGAAATACGATGTACAGGGGAACCTGCTGTGGAGTTCGCGCTACAACAATGGCGCGAATGACAATGCCAGAAAACTGACAGTCGATGGAAACGGGAATGTGTACATTACCGGTATGAGTTTTAATCCGGAAACCTATTACGACATCGTCACCATCAAGTACAGTTCCATTGGCGAGAAACTTTGGCTGGCCACATATAACGGAACGGGAAATCTTTGGGATGAGGGAAGGGATATTGCCGTTGATCCGGCGGGGAATGTTTATGTAACCGGCAGAAGCGAATCATCAGCGGATGATTATGATATGATAACCATAAAATATAATGCTTCAGGAGCGGAACAGTGGGTGAAACGGTACAACGGGGCTGCCGGATGGTATGATGGCGCCGAAGCGATGGCCCTGGATGCCCAGGGGAATGTCTATGTATCGGGCTATTCCCGAAAAGCAGAAACAGCCTTTGATTTTGTTACCATCAAATACGATGCGAATGGTGGGGAACAGTGGGTCAAAAGCAATTCCAACGCCGGGAATTCGCACAATAATCCAATTTCTGTGGTTGTTGACAATTCCGGAAATCTTATCCTGGCGGGAACCAAAACAGGAGCAGGTCAATTCAACGATTTTATTACCGTAAAATACAATCCTGCAGGCAATGAACTCTGGGTCAGGAATTACAACGGGCCGGGAAATGCCAGCGACGGAATTCTCGGTGTTGCCGCAGACGGAACGGGAAATGTGTATGTTACGGGATACAGTCAGGGAACCGGTACAGGATACGACTATGCCACGGTGAAATACAATTCATCCGGCACCGAACAATGGGTGAAAAGATTTACCGGGACCGGCAATGGCAGCGATTACGCGGTTGATGTTACCTTCGATGCCTCGGGACAGATACTGGTCACCGGTTACAGTGAAGACGCGGTCACCGGTTATGATTATGCCACGGTGAAATACAAACCGGACGGTTCAGAAATGTGGGTGAAAAAGTACCATTATTCGGGCAATTCCTATGATGAGCCGGCAGTGGTCAGAACCGATGCGGCAGGTAACATCATCGTTACCGGTTACAGCAAGGACGATGCATCAGGATTTGACTTTGCCACCGTGAAATACAACTCCGAAGGCAATGAGTTGTGGGTGAGGAGACACAATGGCACCGGAAATTCCCAGGACCTTGCCAGGGCGGTTGCCGCGGATAAAGCCGGTAACGCGTATGTGACGGGATCCAGCGACAGGGCGGGGTCTGGCCAGGATTACGTCACCCTGAAATACAATTCCCAGGGGAAAGTGTTATGGCTTGCAAGGTATAACGGTCCGGCAAATTCTTTTGACCAGGCAGCTGCCATCGCTGTCGACAGCCTGGGGAACGTTTATGTTACCGGTTCAAGCAGTGACGGTTCCGGTAATGATTACGCCACGGTGAAATACAATCCGGAAGGCATCCCGCAATGGGTAAAACGGTACAACGGAACAGGCAACTCCTTCGATGATGCCAAAGCAATTGCAGTGGACCGCGCCGGAAATGTCTATGTCACGGGGATGAGTACCGGTACGTCCCAGCGGTATGATTACACCACCATCAAATACAATTCCGGGGGTGCTGAACAGTGGGTTGCCCGTTACAACGGGCCTGGAAATGCCGATGATCAGGCTTATGCCCTAGCAGTCGATGAGGCGGGAAATGTTTATATAACCGGATCCAGCGGAGGATCCGGTACCAAAAACGACTATTGCACCATCAAATACAACCAGAATGGTTCAGAGTTGTGGGTAAAAAGATACAACGGGCCCAACAACTCATTTGATAATGCAACGGATATTGCCCTTGACAAATCCGGCAATGTTTTCGTAACCGGGAACAGTCCGGGAAGCGGAACCTTAGACGATTTTGCCACCATCAAATACAATTCATCGGGAGTGGAGCAATGGGTCAAACGATACAATGGCCCCGCAAATTCAAATGATGTGGGAATGGCTCTGGCAACGGATGTTTCCGGAAATGTTTATGTTACCGGTTCCAGTACCGGAGCTGGGAGCGGATATGATTACGCCACCATTAAGTACAATACAGCGGGGACAGAGCAGTGGATAAGAAGATATAACGGACCACGCAGCGATAACGATGATCAGGTTGAAGACATAGCCATAGACGATTCTTCTTATGTTTATGTTACCGGACACAGCAGAAGTATGGACAACAGGGCGGTTGTGCCGGTCACTGTCAGGTACACCCCGCAGGGGACCGAGTCGTGGGTGGCCAGGTATAACAAACCGGACTGTTATTACGGGTTTGAAACCAGAATTGCCACCAGCGGTGCCCAGGCTGTTTTTGTGTCCACCAGTATCCTCAACGACAACATCAGCTGGAGCATTTATGCCACCCTGAAGTATTCAACAGGGCCTCAGGCAAACCCATATCTGATGGTCACCCCGGATGACATCCCGTTTTTACCGGATGCCGGACGGAAAGCCAGCCTGACGGTTAACACCAATACGACATGGAAAGCGGTGGCAGAAAAACCCTGGATCTCTTTGTCTCCTTCCTCGGGAAGCGGTAATGAAACCGTAGAGGTTACCGTCGACACGCTGATGTCCAATCAAACCAGAACCGGAAAAGTTACTTTTACTGCTGCCGGGATTACCCCTCAAACGGTAACCCTGACGCAGGAAGCTGCCCGCCTGACGCTTTCGGGCAATGCGTTTCCCATTGGTTATGCAGCAGGAAGCACGGTCACCTTTTCCATTTCAGGCAATACCAGCTGGACAATCAATACCGGTCAACCCTGGTTGTCAGCGAGTCTCGTTTCAGGGAAAGGCAATGCGGTGATCGTCCTCACGGCCCAGGCCAATAAGGAACCCGGCAACCGGACTGCCACTGTCACGGTCTCCGGAACAGGTCTTGAACCACAAACCATCACGGTTACGCAGTCTTTGAATACCGGAATGTCAGATCATGAAAAAGCTGAAATCACCGTTTACCCCAATCCGTTTACAAATGAATTCAGAGTGAGCGGTCTAAAAAATACGGCTGTTTTTAGCCTGTCTGATGTTTCAGGAAAGCTCCTTTTGTACCGTAAGCTTAACTTTGATGAACTTATTACCGCTGGTTCCATACCTGCAGGTTTTTATATCATCAGGATCCTAACCCCTCGAGAAAGCTGGGAAGGGAAAATCATAAAAAAATAAAAAGATCTAACTTATTGGAGCAATTGGATGGAGAAGTCTTCGCTCATTATTTAGTGAAACTTTAGCAAAAAAATTCCACTCTTTTATATGATATTTACATAATTTGAAGTAAGTTAAGTTTAATAAATCAGTTTTCACATGGATGCCATTTACAAACAATTTATTGTTCAGACTTTGAGAAGATATCTGCAGGTTACAATATTCTTCTTTTCTGGTATATTGATCGCCGGAGCTTCCACCATTCACGTTAATGCAGAAGGCTGGGGGACAGTCAAGAAAAACACAGGAGAAACTGGTTCAAAGGGGTCTATGTTTTGGAACGGCCACGAGTGGACTACCAATGAAACTTCTTTACATATGTATTTTACCTATCTTGAAACGGGCCAGCGAATTAAGACCCCAATTAATATTGATATCAGCGCCAGGACTTTAACTTCTTCTTCTTTTGATACGCTTGGTTATCATTTTATCCGTAAGAATTATACCTATTCTGATCGGGCTAAACAAGGCGGAAGCTATAAGTATGAAGCGATTCAATATCAGATTGAACCCAGTGAAGGGAGAAAGATTGTTTTACGTTCGAGGGGAACCGGAAACGGAATTGAAAAAAGGTATTTCAACATTTACATCGAAGACTCGGTCAATTACATTACCGCCCTCCGGAACGATCCGCAATGGTTCACTTACAAAGGAATGAGCATGGATTCAGCTCTTCAGCAGAACAGCGCCACCCAGTTTCTGACGGGGAGTCTGTCATCTGCTAATGGTTATTATTTTATGGATATCAATGGAGGCGCTGATATGGCTGGATTATCCTATATTTTTCATACCGATTCCCTGAAAGACAGTCCGAAAACGGATGTTCTCGGATCTTCTTTTCCTGTTGATTTCGGATTTCGCTGCTTTGCTCCTGATGGCGGGAATATTATTGAATTCCGTTTTCTACCGAAACTGGTAAGCGAAACCTACATGGCGCCAGCTACCCTGGCTGTCAACGCTACAACGCTCAATATGGGTTATGCCACTGGAAGTACATCAACTTTTTCTATCACTTCCAATACAGACTGGACGATCAATACAGGGCAAAGCTGGCTGACTGCCAATCCTCCCTCCGGAACGGGCAATGCCAATGTTGTTCTGACTGCCCAGGCTAACAAAGAACCCGGCAACCGGAGTGCAACTGTCACTGTCTCAGCATCTGGTGTTGCAGCCCCGACCATCACGGTCACACAGTCTTTGAATACCAGCTTGTCTGTTCCTGAAAAGGACGGAATAATCGTTTACCCTAATCCGTTCATACAGGGGTTCCATGTCAGCGGGATCAGGGGAAAAACCACCCTCCGGCTGGCGGATAGGACTGGAAGGGTGCTGATGGTCCGGGAAACAGGAGGAGATGAATATTGGGATGCGGGTGATCTGCCTGCAGGGTTGTATATGGTAAAAATCATTACACCTCTGGCAAGCCGGGAGATTAAGCTGGTCAAGAAGTAGCTGAAGACATGGAACCTATCATCGAATGCCTCCGGCATTCTTCAGTACAGCAACCTGGCCTGCAGAGTTACAATAATCGAAAACCTCCGGTTTTCTACTGTTTTACAACTGCCTGATTAATTCCGTAGCCTTATCCAGGGTGAAAGCTCCCTCCACGGGATTTTTGTCGAAAATCATGAAATAGAGAAAGTTTTTACCCGAAAGTTCAGCCCATTTTCTCCCCAGTCTGCATTTTGCCAGACTGTCTGAATTATCCCTGTCATCCCCCTTTGTTTCCACCAGAATGGTTTTGCCCGAACGGGTTGCCACCATAAAATCGGGATAATGGTTGGATTTGAATCCGTTGATTGAAAAGCCCTTACCCCTTCCCAGATTCCGGTGCCAGAAAGCTATATTGGGTAAACTGGCCAGACTGGTGATGACACGGATCTCAAACTGATTCATAGCCCCTTCTCTTTCATAGAGTGAACGCCCGATGGATGCACCCATGATCCCCGGGACAATCATCACGGGAAAAGACCATGCCGGCTCAGCTGTAATTTTTCCCAACGTGATCCAGTCATTGAATCTTTCTTCTGCATTGCGGTCTGCATGAAAGCGGATTTTAGCTTTGATCCTATCAGAGTAGCTCCATTTTCTTGCCAGAATATCCCTGAGTTGTTCCGTACTCAACTGTTGAAGAATCCTTCCGGTAAAAGCCCTTATTTCCTTTTCCGGAATAGGATACATATCTCCGATAATTTGTACCAGCTGGTAGGTAATCTCTTTTATCTGACCTTCTTTGGGTTTTGCCAGAATGTACTCCACAATCGGTTCTTTTAACTGTGTGTTTTCAATTTTGGTAAACCGTGGTGCGTATTCATCTTTCCGGATCTGTTCCATATCGACCTTGTAGAGATCTGAGTTAACCTCTTCAAAGGCAATGTTACAATCTTCAGTGCTCAGTTTGAAATTCTTTAAAAGCGATTCCTGGTTAAGCAAGACTTTATGTGTTCCAAACAGGTCGCTCCCGGTAACATCCACAAAAAACTGCGGCAGTTTGATCTGTTGTGCCTGTTCTTTGTGGCTTTCCACCATTCTGATCCTTTTTACCTTGTTTCCCATTTCCTGAAATAGTTTTTCATCCACCGGTTGCCGGTTCAATATCTCAATCTGGGTTTCCAGGTTGGTAATTTCACGCTCTGCCAGATTACTGATTTCCTCAACAGTCTCATTGTTAAGGTCTGCGGCTTCAGATTCCGGTGAAAAGGAAATTCTTTCAGGCGCTATCTCATTGGTTAACTCCTCCTCATTTCCTTGCAATTCAGGAAAAAGAAACTTTTGCAGTAGGTCGCCTGAAGCCGGCTGTTTCTCCCTGTCGGGGATACTGTCTTTTCCCCGGTAATCCTTTTCACTGAAACCCGAAGCCTGAAGGCCCTTTACGATATTCTGAAGGGTATCATTGAATTTCGCTGAAGCGGTCAGCACATAGGATACATTCAGCAGGGGGGCTTCATGCCTGATCACATAGGGCTGGCGGAGTACCCGGCCTAATATCTGTTCCACATCCACGGCAGAAGATTTGTCGGCCAGGGAAGCGAGAATATAGGCAAACGGACAATCCCAGCCTTCTTTCAGGGCGTTGATGGTGATGATGTAACGGACCGGGCAATCGGGCGAGGAAAGGTCAATTCCCTTTATTTCATCTTTTTCTGCTGTTTTGATCTTTATCTGCTCTTCCGGGATACCCACCCTGAGCAACTGTTCCTTTAACCGCTCAAAGGTGGTGTTTTCTTCTCCGGTACGGGGTTGAGCCTGAAACAACACAATCGGTCGGATGTATTTTCCTCCGTTTTTGTATTCGGCGGTTGCCTGTCCTTCCAGTTTTTGCTGAAGGTGTAAAGCGCTGTTGACCACTTCTGTTTTATCGTGGTGGTTGTAAACGATCACCGGAAGCTTTACCATGTGTTCCTTTTTCAGCTCAATGGCGGGAATCAGGCTGATGATGTTGCTGTTATCGCGCGGGGTAGCGGTCAGATCGAGCACAAACGAAGGATTCAGCGCTTTCAGCATCTCCACGCTCAGTTCACTCTCGGCGTTGTGACTTTCATCCACCACCACGACCGGCATCATGCTCCGGATCACATTGATCAGCGCCGTATCGTCAGTATCGTCCAGCAAATGGGATTTATCCCGGTATTGTGTGACAAAAGAAGCCAGCTGACCGTTTTCCTGATACACCTTGCGGTCCTCCTTATTTCTGGCCCTCAGACTGGAGAAACTCATCACCAGGATGGTCAGTTGTTCCCTGACTACGGAAGGATTAAAATTAGACCCCTGCAGCAAATCTTTCTTTTCATAAACCTCCACCCGGTGATGAAACAGGGAATCGAGTTTCTGCCGGTAAGGGTGGCCGGGATTGCTCAGATGGTTCACCGTCTGGTCGAGCAGGTTGCTCCACGGAACCAGCCAGACCACTACTTTGGGCTGATCGCCGGAGAAGAAGGAGAAAATTGTATGAAGGGCATTACAGGCAATAAAGGTCTTCCCTCCGGCGGTCGGAACCTTTACACATACATGAACCGTATTGGGAAGGGTGTTTTTGTATGGCTGCATCCCTTCGCCACTGAGCGGATTGTACGGGCCGATCCGTTCCTCCCAGAAACGGTTAAAGGCCTTGTCACTCTTCTTCCATTGCTGAACATAGCCCAGGAATTGCTCCAGATCCCGGAGAACCTTCTGCTGATACCCTTTCAGTTCCATCACGCTCCGATTTCATTGTTGGGTTTCTGCAGCGCTTTTGCATTTTGCCTCGAGACAACCGGCTTACCTGTTTTGGACTCAATTTCCCGGCGGGTGTTCCCGGCAATCGTTCCTCCCTGCCGGGCAATTGTGTGGCTTTGTTCAAAGTCTTCCGGCTTTTTTTCTTTGGATATCTCCGTGGTTGTTGCTTCAGCCAGCATATTCAGCACCAGTTCAAGGTTGGTCATGTGGTCGCGCAGGTTCTCCTTCTTCAGGCTTTTGTATCCCTTATATTCTTTCGTGGAAAATCCCGACCAGGCTTTGGTGATTTCATCGGTAAGAATGGCATATTCCTCCCCTTTTTTCACACCCCTGTTTTCCCATTCATCGGTCAGCTCCTTCCTGACTTCAATGCTTTTCAGACGCTGGTTGATCCATTCTTTGCTGTATCCCTTGCGTAAATAAGTCGCCATCATTCGGTCGATACCCTGCTCGGGATCTTCAATTTCATCTATCCTTTCTCTTCCGACCTGAGCTAACCACATTTTGAAAGGTTCAGCTTTGGGAGAAGGTATGCTTTGGATTAGTCTGAAAAGTTGTTCTGTATCAGCTACATCGGTCATACGCAACTTTCCATCTTCAGCTGCCAGTTTCAACTGTCCGATTTTTTCGGACAGTTCACTTCCTTCCCTGATCAGTTTTGATTTCAGATCGTTCCAGTATTTCCGTGGGCGCTCTGTACCAGTCAAAACTTCAATAACATCAATGACGGAGAAATACCATTTTTCATCCTGTTCATTCCAGGCAGACCGAATCTTCTTCTGTTCGAAAAGCCTGATGGTTGTTTCTTTTTTCATGTTTAAAATCTTGTTATGTCACGGGGTATTTTTTTGAAAATAATGTTCTTTTCCAGCATAAATTCTTTGGGCAACAGGCAGTTGTCGGCATACATCACGTACTGGCCTGCCCTGGTTTTCACCGTGGAAAGCAGGTCATAGTCCAGGGTGGTGATTTCTCCTTTCTCATAAAAGAAATACCAGGCAGTGCCTTCCAGTTTACCGAGAAAAGCAGGACAATCAGCGCCGGTTTCCGGTTCTGCATAGGAGGTACGGGTTTCGCTGTACCAGATGTATTCCCTGATTTTCCCGGCACCGGCCTCCTCATTCAGGAATTCGCCATTGTCGCCGGTAAACAGAGGGATGCCCAATTCATAGTAATCAAAACTGCCCCCGGCGCCTTCCGTATTTCCGTACCCCCTGATCACCCGCTTTACCCGCTCCGCCGTGATGGTATCGGCATAATCCTCCATTTCCACCAGGATAAACTTCCGGTTGCCGCCATCCAAATTGTTTAAATTTAAAATAGCATGTCCAGTTGTAGCGGATCCTGCGAATGAGTCTAGTACGATTCCATTTTCATTATTCATTAAATTTATTACCCATTCAATTAACCCGAGCGGTTTTGGAGTATCAAATATCTTTTCTGAAAAAATTTCTTTAATATGTTTTGTCCCTTCAGCATTATATCCAATTTTATCTAACCAAGTATTCCACCCAAATTTTCTTTCTTTTTCTCTGATTTTTTCAAATGGGAACCATCTTTCCTTTTCACCATTAACAGTTATTTCATCATCGTATGGTCTGATTTCCCAATGTGCATATTCAGGGTCTTTTAAAATGTTAATAATATGTGGATTCTTTTTACCCCAACGCCATCTTCCTTGTTTACCGTCATTTCTGAAAGGAAATACTTCTTTTTTATCAGGTGAAAATAAAGGGTACCACATTTCTTCACGATCTTGTCTTAAAGATTCACTCCCCCATTTGCTGAGTTCTCTTCCCTTTACATATTCTCCCCATTTATCATAAAAGACATTTCCCGAAACATCTTTGGATTCAAGTTTTAAGCCTGAAGTATTTTGTTTGCAATATATTAATAGATATTCATGCCCAATCCTTAAAGCATCTTTTCCTTTACCTCCTGACGGCTCAGACCTTACCGGAGCGCAGGCGATTCTCTTTGATATGCCGAATATTTCATCTAAAAGAATCC
>DAIDJX010000023.1 GCA_027451165.1 Prolixibacteraceae bacterium
GTGGCCGCACAGACAGGAGTATTCAGTTACCTGATCAATTTCGTCACAGATACCAATCAGGAACCCCATTTTAACGTCATGCACGGGCCTTATTTTCTTTCGATAGGATTTGCTCTGTTTATGATCGGGCGGATGTCGGGAAGTTATTTTATGGGTCTCGTCAAGCCTACAAAATTACTTGCCATTTATGCCGCTGCATGTATCCTTCTTCTTCCGGTTGTAAGCGCCAGATTGGGATGGACTTCAGTAATAGCACTCTACGGAGTTTTCTTCTTTATGTCGATTATGTTCCCAACGATATTTGCCCTTGCCATTAAAGACCTCGGGCCTAAAACTAAAAAAGCTTCATCCTTTGTGGTTATGGCCATCGTCGGAGGAGCTGTTTTCCCACCCTTAATGGGCTTGATAGCGGATAAGTATAATATGTCGGTTGGTTTCTTCGCCCCAATCCCGCTGTTCCTCTTTATTCTTTACTATGCGCTGAAGGGATATAAAATCGGTAATCGGTAATCGGGTCATTGGCTTCGCGTCATTGGTCATTGACGCCTAAAACAAATGACACCGCAGGTAAATGACGCCGAAGGCCAATGACCCCCCCAGCGCTAATGACAGCCAATGACGCGAAGCAATTGACGCGCGCAGCGCCAATGACCCTTTATTGTATCTGCAGGTGCTCCTGGTCAGTGATTTTTTCGCAATAATGACATTTTAACGCGATGGGAGATTTGGAAATCACCGCAAACCTGGTGGTGATCGCTTCATTGTTGGTAATACACCTGGGATTGAAACAACGGACAATCCCCCTGATCTCAGCCGGTATTTCCACCTCTTTCTTTTCGGTGACGGCATAATTTCTGATGATGTTCAGCTTCGCATGAGGAGCAATTAACGCAATCTTGTTGATCTCATCATCCTCGAAAAACTTGTCACTTACCTTGATGATGGCCTTGCTCCCCAGCTTATAGCTTTCCAGGTTGGTGCCAAAAGTGATCTGGTTGTCGATATGGTCCAGCCGCAAAATACTGATCACCTTGAATAAATTCTGAGCGGGGATATGGTCTATCACGGTGCCGTCCTTTATGGCGCTGACCTTAAGTTTTTTCTTTACATTTTCTTCCATGGCGGTTTCAAATCAGATTTAGTGTGTGGGCAATAATGGCTTCGCGGGTAAAAACGCCGTTCAGCGCCTGGTCAAAATAATAGGCTTTTTCGTTACGGTCGACATCGGTATGAATTTCGTTCACCCTGGGCAGCGGATGCAGCACCCTGACATTTGGTTTGGTGTTTTTCAGCATCCTGTCCCGGAGAATGTAAATATTCTTCACCTTTTCGTATTCGATGGGATCCGAGAACCTCTCCTTCTGAACCCTGGTCATGTAAATGATATCGGCTGCGCTGATGATGTCAGTAAATTCCCGGTGCTCAAAGTAACGGATACCTTTTTCCCTGAGGTGCATTTTGTATTCATCTGGCATCAGCAGTTCGTCGGGAGCGATAAAGTTGAAAATGGGATTTTCAAAATCCGACATGGCCATCAGCAGGGAGTGGACGGTCCGGCCATATTTGAGGTCACCCACCATAAAGATGTTCAGGTTATCCAGCGTACCCTGTGTTTTCAGGATGGAATACATGTCAAGCAAAGTCTGCGTTGGATGCTGGTTGGCGCCGTCTCCGGCATTGATAACGGGAACAGAGGCTATCTCCGCAGCATAGCGGGCTGCACCTTCCAGGGGATGGCGCATCACGATCAGGTCTGCGTAGTTGGAGATCATCCGGATGGTATCGTGCAGGGTTTCCCCCTTGGTCACACTGGAACTTCCGGCATCGGCAAAACCAATGACCCTGCCACCCAGTCGGGATATGGCGGTTTCAAAACTCAATCGTGTCCGTGTACTGGGCTCGAAAAAGAGGGAAGCTACCACTTTCCCGTTAAGCAGGTTCTGGTTAGGATTAAGCTCAAAGAAGGCTGCAAGTTCCAGTATCCGCAGGTATTCCTCTTTGGAGTAATCGGTGATGGAGATAAGATCTTTCTTCATTTCCTCCTTATTTTAAATCAAATTTTTTGGCAAAAAAAAACCAACAATCCCTAAGATGTTGGTTCTTTTCCGTTCCCTGACTTTAATGAAACTAAAGTCTGGAAAACGGTTATTCAGGAATGACCGGACAACAATAGGAAGGGAAATTTTTTCAATCAGGTAAAACTGTTTACCCGGAAAAGGGAAGGCAGGTGTCGTCCACGACATTCTCATGTTTCAAAAATACATAAAGTCTGAAAAAACCGGTTATTCTAAGGGGATGGAGTTTTCAGCCATTTATTAACACTGGGATGCCTGTTTTTACGCCATAAATTTTCTCCATTTGTTGTGCGGCAGGTTCAATGGAAGTTTTACCTGCGGCGATTACAAGGCGGCATTGACCTTCAAGATAAGACTCCATCACCCTGATTCCCAGGGCATGGATAATCTGGTACACCTGATTCAGGTGTTCGTACCTGCAGATCACTTCAAGGCTGTATTCGGGTTCAATGGCAATCAGTTCGCTCTTTTCAATGGCATCGGCAGCGGCGCTCCGGTAAGCCTGTACCAGTCCGCCTGTACCCAGCAGGATACCTCCGAAATACCTGACGACAACAATCAGTACGTTGGTGAGGTCATTGGCTGTTATTTGTCCAAGAATTGGCTTTCCGGCAGTTCCGGAGGGTTCGCCATCGTCGGAGGAGCGGGAGCTTAATGTTTCTGTACCCAACCGCCAGGCATAGCAGTGGTGCCGGGCGCTGTGGTGTTCTTTTTTCACCCTGACCAGCAACAGCCGGATTTCCTCTTCATCTTTTACCGGGAAGAGATAGCAGATGAAGCGGCTGCCCTTTTCTTTATACAACCCTTCAGAAGGGGAGGTGACTGTTTTTAATATTTCGGATTTCGGATTTTTGATTTCGGATTTATATCAATTTCGGATGTCGGATGTACGATTTCGGATTTATCTTGGATTTCGGATGTCGGATTTGTTTAAATTATGCTTTATATCATGAGATCGCAAGGAACAAAAATAATTCATTTCTGTCTTAATAAAATAGGCATTTTTACGGATGGTCCAGATCAATCCGTTTTTTGTTCATAATAATATATTTTGCTTTTCGCAGCGGTGGTTTTTCAAACAGCGGCGGAGGAAAAATGGGGCATTCCCTTTTCTATAAATATTTGCGCTCCTCCGGAACTCTGCCCCTGCTGAAACCTGAAACCTGAAACCTGAAACCTGAAACCTGAAACCTGAAACTCCTTCACATTTTCAGCTTCTTTTCAATATCTTCCACATACAACCGGAAGTTTTTATCGGTTTCCTTCAGGTTCAGGACGGTTTTACAGGCATGAAGGACGGTAGCATGGTCTTTGTTGCCTATTTGGGCTCCGATGCTGGCCAGCGAATACTTGGTCATGTTCTTGGAGAAATACATGGTGATCTGCCGGGCCTGGACTACCTCCCGTTTACGTGTTTTCGCCTGAAGGGAATCCACAGGTATGTTGAAGTAGTCGCATACCACCTTGGAAATGTATTCAATCGATAATTCGCGCTTGGAGTTTTTGACCAGCTTGTTGATGAGTTTACTGGCCAGGTCAAGGGTAATTTCCTTCCGGTTCAGCATCGACTGGGCCAGAAGTGAAACCAGTGCGCCCTCGAGTTCCCGCACATTGTTGGTGATGTGGGAAGCAATATATTCCAGTACCTCATCACTCAGGACGATCCCATCCTTGTATATTTTCTTTTTCAGGATCTCCATCCGTGTTTCGAAATCAGGAATGGTAAGATCAGCAGTCAACCCCCACTTAAATCGTGATAAAAGCCTTGATTCCATTCCTTTCAGCTCTATAGGGGGCTTGTCGGAAGTGAGAATCAGCTGTTTGCCGCTCATGTGGAGGTGGTTGAAGATATGGAAGAAGGTTTCCTGAGTCTTTTCTTTTCCGGCAAATTCATGGACATCATCCAGGATCAGAACGTCTATCATCTGGTAGAAGTTGAGAAAGTCGTTCCTGTTGTTGTACCTTGTGGAATCGGTGAATTGCGTCTGGAATTTGTTGGCATTGACATACAACACTACCTTGTCGGGGAAACGCTCTTTGGTTTCAATACCGATGGCTTGTGCCAGGTGGGTTTTCCCCAGACCTGAATTTCCGAAAATGACCAGCGGATTGAAGGCTGTACCCCCCGGGTTCTGGGCAACTGCATATCCGGCGCTCCTTGCCAGCCGGTTGCATTCTCCCTCAACGAAATTCTCAAATGTGTTTTCCGGTTTTAACTGCGGATCAATCTGTAATTTCTGGATCCCGGGAATTACAAACGGGTTTCGGATTACCGACTTGTTTTCGCTGGTAATCGGTAAATCCAGAGGTTTATTCTGGAATTTTGTGTTGTTGGTGGTGGGATATTTCACGGTGTACGGAGATTCTGAAGTTGAATTGTTGCCCATCACGACATTGTATTCCAGTTTGGCTCCAATCCCCAGAACCATCTTAAGCGTCTTGCGGAGAATGTCGATAAACTGTTCCTCAAGATACTCATAAAAGAATGCACTGGGTACCTGGATGGTCAATACCCGTTCTTCCAGTTTTACCGGAACAATTGGTTCAAACCACGTTTTGAAGCTGCCTGCAGGTATGTTATCCCGAATGATGCGCAAACAACTATCCCAAGCTGTCCAATGCTCGTTGTTCATAATTGGGTTACTGGCTTATAGGATTCTACAAAATTGATGCTTGAAAACTACTTGAAAAAATTCCCAGAACAAAATTTGTGAAAAAAAAGTAAATAAAAAAATGATTTTACTATTGGAAATCTCAAAATAAATATATGCTTTTATTAGTCAGGTGATTAGAAAAAATATTTTTTTCACAAAAATTAAGTTACTGATTATCAATTAATTACAGTAAACTTTTGATTTATAATTATATACCGCTACTTTGTGTTTCAGAAGAGCTTTTTTATCTCTATCCGGCAGTCAATTTGAGTTATTTATTGAGTAGTCTCAGGGCTTTTTCCAGTTTGATCTCTTTCCCGTCGCGGTATGGCTGGATGTATGCATCCGGAAAATTCCGCTGGGCTCTGGTCAGGGTTCTTTCGATATCCAGGTAATCATTTGTATTTCCTGCGAAATAGGCAAATGAACCATTGGTGATAGATTCTTCAATTTTCCCCAAACCGGCAAATACGGGCGCTTCAGCCGGAATTTGGGTGGTGGTGGAAACCAGGTGGACTCTGAAGGTCAGGTTCAGATTCTCTGCCTTTTGTGAAGGGGAGGCATTCACATATACATTCCTGCCCATATCAAGGGCTGAAAAGTGGAGGTACCTTTTGGGATTACTCCGGATGTCGGTCATCAACCTTTCCAGGTTGGCCGTAAGACCTGTAATGTTGTAATAAAGTTCGTCGTCGTTAAACAACAAACCCGCTGTGCTTTGGTCTGAACTGATTTTTGACAGAATGACCTGCAGGGAATTCACCGCTTTTGACATGTCAGTTACGACCGGTGTGAACGGAAGCGAGGCAAGGGTGTCGCTCAGGATGGAAAGATTCCGGATAACATTGTCGAACCGCTCTGAATTGTTCTTGAGGTTTCCGGTGATCCCCTCCATATTGCTGATCAGTTTGCTGATGTTGGATTTTTCTTCCACCATGAGCTCGTTGATAACCTTGCTGGTGTTTTCCAGGTTGTTGATGGTGCGATTGATGTTTTCAAAGCTTTCAGAAAGATTCTTCCGGGCATCCTCGTTGAAAATCACCGTAAGCACCGTTATGGCTGAATCAATCGTCGAGAGCAACTCTTCCGCTTTCTTTTTCAGGGGTAATACCTGAAGACTGACCTGCTCCTTGAGGTCTCCCTCAATTTCTCCGGGAATGGTATCTCCCGGTGAAAAATACACCGGTGAATCAGAATAGAGCAGTTTAACCGCCCTGGTGCCCATGATGTCGCTGCTGACAATATGGGCGGCAGAATTGGCCGGGATCCTGAAATCATTGTCAATCATAAAGGTAACAATCAAATCCCCGCTTTTATCTTCCGCAAATTCGATCTTTTTTACGGTTCCTACCCTGAATCCGTTGACTGTTACATAACTCGATTCCTGTAATCCATCTATTTTGGGATACCGGGCATAGTAATAATTTACCGGCTTGAAAAAATCATGGCCTTTCAGGTAGCTCAGTCCCCAAACCAGCGCTGTAATGGAAAAAACCATCAGGAAACCAATCTTCACAAATTTTGAGATCCGCATGTGGCAGAATTTTCCGGTAAAGTTATTCAAACCAATTCAAACCTGAACATTGTGGGGAAGAAATTTCACCTGCCTCCTTATTGCTTCAGAAACATCCGGGGAGTGCCATTCTCGAATATTACCACAAAAGCTCCGGGAAATTTTGTGTTTAACCTTGTTTTTTCGGCTGAAGCATCTTCCGGAGTAACAAACCTGCCCGAATAATATTTGAAATAGGGCTCTACTTTTACCCTGAAAACATCCTTTTCCCCTTTAAAATTGGATGGCACCGGTTCAAGCATTGACTTGCCGGCCCCAACCTGAACAGAATAAAAAACTTCCTTTTCAGTGGCAGAAGGCTGACTTTGGGTTTTTGTACCGGCCTCAGTCCTGCTTTTTCCGGAAGGTGACTTTTCCTGTTGGGTTCCGGAAGATGTATTTTCTTTTTTGGCAGACACTGTATTGGTGGTTTGCCCTTTATTCCCGGATTCAACTTCCTGCTGTGTTTTCTCCGGTCCAGCTGAAGTATCTGATTTCTCCAACAGGGTATCGGAGGGGAGTGCATTCTCTTCCTTCCCGACTGAATCCTGCATATCCTGACCTGTTTGCATGGACGTTGGCACTCCGGCATCAGCCAGGTCGAAGCGGCTCCGCTGGTCAATTGTCTTTTTATAGGCTGAAAAGGCCTGGAAAATCGATTCAGAAATCTTCTCCCTGCCTGCTTCCGAAGTAAGAAACTTCTTTTCTGCCGGGTTACTGATAAAACCGATCTCTACAAGAACAGATGGCATCGAATTTTGTTTCAGCACAATAAAACCAGCCTGTTTCACCCCCCTGTTGACCAGTCCAATGTTCCTGGTGAATGCCTCCTGTATCCCTGAGGCCAGTTCAATGCTCTGCGACTGGTATTCCGACTGCAGGTTTTCAAACATGATGTAGGATTCTGTCTCCTTGGGATCAAATCCCTGATAATTGGCGGAGTAGTCCTCTTCCAGCAAAATAACGGAATTCTCTTTTTTGGCTACCTCGAGGTTCTCCTGACTTTTATGCAGCCCAAGGGTAAAGGTCTCTGTGCCTTTCACTCCGGTGGCTGCCACGTAATTGGCATGGATGGAAATGAAAACGTCGGCTTTGTTTTTTATGGCCATTGCAGGCCGTTCATACAAAGGAATAAAAACATCCTTCGAACGGGTGTATATGACTTTAACACCAGGGTAACTGTTTTTTATCTTGTTTCCCAGTCGCAATGCTACTGACAAAACCAGGTCCTTTTCTTTTACATCCCCGACAACTGCCCCGGGATCATGGCCTCCATGACCGGGATCTATCACGACGGTCCTGAGCTGACGTCCTTCCTGCACCAGTGGGTCACCGGCTGAACCCAGGGTTGCCCAAAGGAGAAAAATTACCAAAATGGTTCTTTGAAATACCGGAATCTGCATACACTCAAAAAACTCTAATTAGCGCAAAAATAGGAATATTAGGATTATTTTACACTTGTTAAGTCGTTTGTAAGGGCCTTATTTATATTTTTGCACACTTCCGACAAATGCTATACAGTAAATCCGGAAAGAGATTGA
Source organism: Prolixibacteraceae bacterium (assembly GCA_027451165.1). Classification (GTDB taxonomy): domain Bacteria; phylum Bacteroidota; class Bacteroidia; order Bacteroidales; family Prolixibacteraceae; genus UBA1413. The sequence goes on from DAIDJX010000023.1 coordinate 7,823, forward strand.
ACAGAATTATCTTTACATACCTACTTACCCTGATGACCATTTTGGCGGCTGGTCAAAAAAAATCGGATGTATCTGTCCGCCAAAAAGGTACAGTTCGGGATTCCCTCTTCCGGCTCCGTATGGAAAACGACCGCTGGAAGGTCGATGAAGCTGAACAGAAACTCGAGTCAGACACTACCTTGCAATTGAATCCTCCATCTTCAACGGATCAGCTTCTTATGTCCGCCGATACAATTTCCGCTGACACGGTCAGATCTGATTCTGCAAAGAAAATGGTCATCGAAGCGCCCATAACCTATGTGGCTGATGATTCGATTGTCGTATCCTTTGATGGACAGAAGGTCTTCATGTATAAAAATGCCAAAATCAATTACCAGGATATTGAGCTGACCGCTGATTTCATGATCCTTGACCTGGAAACCAAGGAGATTTATGCTGAAGGCACCAGGGACAGCACTGGCAATCCTGTTGGGAAACCTGTGTTCCAGCAAGGTAGTGAACGCTTCGAATCCAAAACCCTGCGGTATAATTTTCAATCCCAGAAAGGGCTGATTACCGATGTGGTAACGGAACAAGGCGATGGATTTGTACACAGCGCCCTGACCAAAAAGATTTCCAAAGAGGAGTTTGTACTTAAGGACGGGAAATATACCACCTGTGATGCAGATCATCCGCACTTTTACCTGCATCTTTCCCGGGCAAAGGTCATCTCCAACAAGAAAATCATTACCGGTCCGGCCTATATGGTACTGGAAGATTTTCCGCTTTATTTTCCGACTTTACCCTTTGGTTATTTCCCCAGTTCCCCGAAATATTCTTCCGGAATTTTGGTACCGGCATACGGGGAAGAGGGAAACAGGGGCTTTTTCCTCAGGGATGGAGGCTATTACTGGGCTGCCAGCGATTATTTAGACCTTGCCGTCAGGGGCGATATCTACTCCAGGGGTTCCTGGGCAACCAAACTGCACACCAACTACCGCGTCAGGTACCGATTCAGCGGAGGGTTTGATTTTCGCTACGCGGTAAATGTTTACGGGCAGAAAGGGCTCAAAACATATACCCGCTCACCCCAGTTTCAGGTGATGTGGTCGCACAACCAGGATGCAAAAGCCAATCCGAACCGAACCTTCAGCGCCAGCGTCAATTTTTCCACCAGTGGCTACGATAAGCAGAATTCCTATTATTCAGCGGAAAGTTACCTGAGAACCCAGAAATCATCCAGTATTTCTTACACCAAAAGGTGGGAAAATTCCCCGTTCAGCCTTTCAGCCAACCTCCGGCACTCCCAGAATTCCACCGATTCAACCATCACCCTTTCTCTTCCTGAATTGACCCTGAATGTGGCCAAATTTTACCCTTTCAAGTTTAAAAACAGGAAAGGACCACCTAAATGGTATGAGAATTTCGGCTTCAACTATTCTGCCAACATGAGGAATACCATAACTGCCAAAGAAAAAGATATCCTGAAGCAAAACATACTGACCGACTGGCAGAATGGTATTCAACATAATTTGCCCATTTCCCTGCCGGGGTTTAACCTGATGAAATACATCAACGTGACTCCCTCCTTCAGTTTTAGTGAACGGTGGTATTTCAGCCATATTGAAAAAACCTATGTGCCTGACCAGCTGTTTCGTGACCGCTATGGTGCCTTGACCAATGTAAAAACAGACACCATTCAGGGCTTGAAAAGAAGTTACCAGTATGCTTACAGCCTGAGCGCCTCCACCAACATTTACGGGATGTTTGTTCCCCACAATCCAAAATCGAGGATTAAGGGTATACGCCATAAGATCTCACCCTCTTTCAGTTTCAGCTACAACCCCGATTTCGGGAAATCGCGTTATGGGTTCTGGAAACAGGTGCAAAAAGATTCCACAGGAGCAATGGAAGATTATACCATCTTTGACGGCGCCATTTATGGATATGCCGGCAGGGGCGCAGCAGGTAACATTTCTTTCTCTGTCAACAACAACCTGGAAATGAAAATTCTGGATTCCAAAGATACCACAGCCACCAGCAAATATAAAAAGGTGAACCTGATCGACAACTTCAGCTTTGGAACTTCCTACAACCTGATCGCCGATTCGCTTAACATGACTCCCATCAGTTTCCGGGGAAGGACTACCATCAAAGGCGTAGGGATCAATTTCGGTTCTACCCTGAATCCCTATATGACCGACCAACGGGGAAACCTGATTAACGAATACATGTGGAACAATGCCCGTGGCCTTGGTAAACTGGGCAGACTGGTCAATGCCAACCTGTCGTTCGGGCTCCAGTTCAATTCCAAGAAAGGAGAGAAGGAGGCTGAAAAAAACAAGGAAGCCATTGAAGGAGAAGAAAAAGTTCTGCCGGGAGACTATACCGATTATGTCGACTTTAATGTGCCCTGGGATTTTGGATTTGACTACTCCTTCAACTATAACCGTCCGAATCCTTATGAGAAGGGGAGGCTGAATCAGACCATCAATCTCCGTGGAAGCATGAGCCTGACAGAAAAGTGGCGCATCAACATGAATACCAACTTTGACATCACTGCCAGGCAGTTTTCCTACACCAGTTTCAGCGTTTTCAGGGATCTGCACTGCTGGGAAATGTCGATAAATTTCGTGCCCTTCGGAAGAATGAAGAGCTACAGCTTTACCCTGAATGCCCGGACTTCCATCCTCCAGGATCTGAAAATTACCAAACAGCGTTCCTTCTACGACAATTTCTGACCAATGCCCAATGACGCCGCAGGCCAATGACGCCGCAGGCCAGTGACACCGCAGGCCAGTGACGCCGGAGGCCAGTGACAGTGCAGCGAATGACCAATTATATATTTCCAATGAAAAGGATAATTTTTACAGAGAAAGCGCCACGACCGGTTGGTCCTTACAGCCAGGCAGTTGAACACAACGGAGTGCTATACATCGCAGGACAGATCCCCCTGAATCCGGAGACCAGCCAGTTGGTGGAAGGAGGAGTAGCGGAACAAACTGAACAGGTGATGAAGAATATTGCTGCCATACTCGATGAGGCGGGTTATACTTTCAGCGATGTGCTGAAGTCAACCTGTCTGCTTGCTGATATGGCTGATTTCAAAGCGATGAATGAAATCTACGGACGTTATTATCCGGAGAATTCCCCTGCACGGGTAGCCTTTGCTGTAAAGCAACTTCCGCTGGGGGCACTGGTGGAAATTGAAACAGTCGCTGCAAAATAAAAAGGGCTGCTAAAAAATAGCAGCCCCTGCAGTAATATTCTTATGGGAATTATTCGGGAATTACCTCCATGGGCAATTCGACGAAAACATCCTTGTGCAGTTTTACCTTTATGGTATAGTTGCCTACTTCCTTGATGTGGTCATCAGCGACTACAACCTGTTTCCTTTCGATTTCAAAGCCGTTCTTGTTGATGGCTTCTGCGATCATCAGCGGAGTCACCGATCCGAAGATTTTACCGGTGGAGCTTGCTTTAACCCCGATGGCCAATTTCAGACCTGACATACGTGAAGCCAGCGATTCGGCGTCATTCTTGATTTTTGCCTCTTTATGCGACCGCTGTCTGATGTTTTCAGCAAGAACCTTACGGGCCGATTCAGTCGCCATTACTGCCATTTTCTTGGGAATCAGGTAATTCCTGGCGTAACCATCCTTGACAACGACGATTTCGTCTTTGTGTCCAAGGTTTTCAATATCCTGTGTTAAAATAATCTGCATAACTTCTTCTCCTCCATCATTACTTTAACATATCGGCAACATACGGCAACAGCGCCAGGTGACGGGCTCTTTTGATTGCCCTGGATACCTTCCTCTGAAATTTGAGGGAAGTTCCGGTCAAACGGCGGGGCAGAATCTTACCCTGTTCATTCAGGAACTTTTTCAGGAATTCAGGATCTTTATAATCCACATACTTGATTCCGTTCTTCTTGAAACGGCAGTATTTTTTCTTTTTAATCTCTACCGACGGTGGCGTCAGGTATCTGATTTCGCTTGAATTTGCTGTCATGGTTTAAGCCTCCTTTTCCGATTTTTCCTTCTGTAAGTTCCTTCTTTTCTGACTGTACTCAGCAGCGTACTTATCCAGTTTCACGGTCATGAAACGGATAACTTTCTCATCACGGCGGAATTCTGTTTCCAGTTTATCCACAAATGCCGGTGTGGCATGGAATTCAAACAGGTGGTAAAAACCTGTCGTCTTTTTTTGGATGGGGTAAGCCAGTTTTTTCATTCCCCAGTCTTCTTCATGGATCAACTCGCCACCATTGTCGGCGATGATGTCCCTGAACTTTTTTACCGTCTCCTTTACCTGTGGCTCAGATAAAACGGGAGTAGCGATGAAGACGGTTTCATACTGATTCATCATTTGACACCAATTTTTAATTAAACACTATTTTTAAAAGAGGCCGCAAAAGTATAAAATATTCAGAATAAATGCAAGATGGACTGGAAATTACCGGGAAAAACATTGATCCCTTGCTAACAAGTCAGTTTTGCCCCGCAAGGTAATCCTGATATTTAAAGAAGTTCCGTTTTATTTACCGGGAACAACCATGGTGATGGCCAGTGAATCTACCTCACTTACCCCGCAGTTGTTCCTGGAAAATACGGTAAGGTACCCATAGGTATCACTGAAGTCAACTGAGATTTTGGTGGTTCCCTGCCCGTAATTGATGGTTGCCCCGGGAGGAACCTGCCATTCATAACTATCAGCATTACTGACCGGTTCAACCGAATAGAGGTTATCTTCTGAAAATGGGAGAACTGTGGAATTACCACGTATTGATCCCGGTGAATCCGGTAACAGGCATAAGGTTACAGGAAGCTTCTGAGGCTCAGAGTTTCCGCAGCTGTTGAAGGCCGTAACCGTTACATCTCCGCCGGCAGCACCTGACTGCATAACCATCCTGCTGGTTCCCTGCCCGGACAGAAGTGTGGCGCCTTCGGGAACACTCCAGAAATATCCTGTTGCGCCAAACACCAATGATGTGGTATACACCAAATCACGGGCAAACGGTTTGAAGGTAACAGGGCCCGAAACCGAATCCGGCCTTTGTGGGGGAAGACAAACCGCTTTCGAATAACTGTAATAGCTTTGGTTTTTATCCGCTATGGCCTGAATGCGGTAATACCAGCTGCTGCCCTGCAGGTTCGCGGTATCGGTATAATTTCTGACTGTTTTATCGAGCAGTACCTGGTTCACTGAAACCCAGGCAACACTGTCGCTGCTTCTTTCCAGCTTGAATCCGTCGAAATGGCTGGCACTTTCTTCCCACGAGAGCACTATATACCTGTTCTGTACCTGTGCGGCAAGATGCTCAGGACTCCAGATTTCCGGAGGACATTTAAAATCGTAAGGATTGGTGAACTGTTCACATCCTGCAAAAAGAAGGATAACAATACAGGAAAACACGGTTTTGGCAATTTTTTTCATCTTTCCCTGGTCAGAAGGTTAAACCAATACTTCCGCCGCAGGCAAATGGCAGATATTCTATCCTGACTCTCTTGTTATTCCGGAACTCCTTCCTGTAAAAGATGATGCCGGTTACTCCAAGCAATCCTGCAACCCCAAAGGAAACATTCCGGATAAGCTGCATTTGTTTTACCTCTTTCCTCAGTTTAACCGCTTCATCAGTTTCCGATGACTGCATGTAATCCTTATGCAAAGACCTGGTTCTGAAGTGGGCTGCCCAACCTCCGGCAGCTACCGGAACAGCAGCAATTGCCACCCAGGGGGTGTTTGTTTGCCTTTTTTTTAATTCATGTCTGAACCCGGGTTCACTTCCAACACTCAGATGGTCTGTAGTCCATTCATATGCCCGGAGATCCCCAACTGAGATGGATAACTGTTCAGGATGGAATGAACACGATATTTCCTGAGCATGCAAATTTAGGGTATTGATAAACAAGCAGATAACAAGAAAGAGCCTGATGAAAAGTTTCATTTCTCCAGAGATATGAGAACCCAAAACTACTAAAAAAAGTAATTGTGCTACAGCCTCTTTGTTTTCCGGTATTACAGGGGGATATTCCCGTGTTTTCTGACCGGGTTGGTTTTCCGTTTGTTGCGGGTCATTTCCAGTGCGGCAATGATTTTCGGTCTTGTTGATTTCGGATGAATGATCTCATCGATATATCCCAGCGCTGCTGCTTTATAGGGATTGGCAAAGGTGTCGCGATAGTTTTCGACGGCCCTGGCTTTTTCTTCCGGAGACGACAGATCCCTGTAAAGGATATTAATGGCGCCTTCAGGCCCCATTACGGCGATCTCTGCAGTCGGATAGGCAAAATTGACATCACCTCCAATGTGCTTGCTTGACATCACATCGTATGCCCCTCCGTAAGCTTTCCGGGTGATTACCGTTACTTTGGGAATGGTCGCCTCACAAAATGCATACAGCAGTTTTGCCCCATGTTTGATGATACCGCCAAACTCCTGGTTTGTCCCGGGAAGGAAACCGGGTACATCCACAAAGGTCACCACAGGCAGGTTGAAGGCATCACAAAAACGGACAAACCGGGCTGCCTTGGCAGAAGAATTGATGTCAAGCACACCGGCCAGTACGGAGGGCTGATTCGCGACAATCCCGACAGGATGACCGGCAAAACGGGCAAAACCTGTGATGATGTTGGAGGCATAATGGGGTTGTACTTCCAGGAAATGCTTATTGTCAATTACTTTCAGTATGATGTCCAACATGTCGTAGGGTTTGTTCGGATCTGCCGGAACGATCTCTTCGAGGGTAGTATCTTCCCGTTCTGAAGGATCAACAGTGGTTTTCAAAGGTGGTTCCTCCATGTTGTTGGAAGGCAGGAAACTAAGCAATTCACGGGTGATCATCAGGGTCTGTTCCTCGTCTTTTCCAACAAAATGCGCTACCCCGCTTCTCGAACTATGCGTCATGGCGCCTCCCAGTTCTTCTTTGGTAACGTCTTCGTGAGTTACCGTTTTGATCACTTCAGGCCCGGTCACAAACATATGGCTGGTATCTTTCACCATCAGGATAAAGTCAGTCAGGGCAGGGGAGTACACCGCTCCGCCGGCACAAGGACCCAGAATAACAGATATCTGGGGAATGACACCCGAAGACATGACATTGTTGTAGAAAATATCAGCATATCCGGCCAGGCTCTCCACCCCTTCCTGAATACGGGCCCCTCCTGAATCATTCAGTCCGATCACCGGTGCTCCCATTTTTAAGGCCAGATCCTGAATTTTGGCTATTTTGTCGGCATTTGCCCTGCTCAGGGTACCTCCGAAAACTGTGAAATCCTGAGCAAAAACATAGACCAGCCTGCCGTTCACTTTTCCATAGCCAGAAATTACCCCATCGCCCGGGAATTTCTTTTTTTCCATACCGAAATCGGAATTCCGGTGGGTCACCAACTTGTCAACTTCCTGGAAGGTACCGGGATCGAGCAGCGCTATTATTCGCTCACGTGCGGTTTTCTTTCCTGCTGCATGTTGTTTGTCAATTCTTTCCTGGCCACCGCCCAGTTCTGCCAGGCGGTTCATCTCATCCAACTGCTGAAGTTTATGCTTTAAATCCATAACCGGTTATAAAAATTCAATTAATACCTGATTTCCTTCCACCACATCTCCTTCTGAAACTGCAATTTTCCCTACTTTTCCGTCGAAAGGTGACTTGTACTCACTTTCCATTTTCATTGCCGAAAGTACAATTACGGTTTGCCCTTTGGCAACTTCATCCCCTTCCTGAACCAAAACCATGACCACTTTACCCGGCATTGGTGATTTGATCCATTTTTCACCTGCATCTATGCCTCCGCCACCTCTGTTGAGCAGGTAGCGGGATTCAGCATCAATCACTTCCACATTAAAGTTCTTGTAAAGGGTATAAGCAGTGTATTTTTTGGGCTGGTCCTGCGGCACCAGTTCAATGTTGTAGGAATGCCCCCCTTCGAGGATCGAAAATGTTCCACCGGGGGTGTGCATAAGATCAATATCGTAAATTTTGTCATCAACCTTTACTTTCAGAAGGTTGTCGTTTTGCTCCAGTACTTCAACACGGGCAAAACGGTTGTTTATTTTAATTTCAACCGACATAATGAGTTTTTTAAAAATGGTGGATATGCGTAGTTTTTTTCCACCGGTTTTGCAAGGGCAGAAACTCTTTGGTATCAAATACCCTCCCCAACTTCTCCCGGTAATCGATATAGGCGGCAATGACGACCATGTCTTCACAGGAATGGGCGCAGTCATTGTTATCGGTCAGGTGTTCCCTGTTGTTTTCAATGAAATGGGTATTGTAACGGCCTTCGATGAAATCCTGGCAATCCATGATTCTTTCAAGGTACTTAATCGATGTTTTCACTCCGGTGATTTTATACTCATACAAAGCCCTTTTCATCCTTTTTATGGCTTCGTCCCGTGTATTGCCCCAAACAATCAATTTGGAAATCATTGAATCATAGTAGATTGGAATTTCATACCCTTCGTAGACATACCCATCGGTACGGATGCCCAATCCCATGGGTTCCGCAATCCGGCTGATCTTACCGGCTCCCGGCATGAAATTGTTGTCCGGATCTTCAGCATAAATCCTGCACTCAATAGCGTGACCGCTTTGTGTCAGGTTTTCCTGAAGTAGTGGCAACTTTTCACCTTGTGCGATCAGAATCTGCATTTTAACCAGGTCTATACCGGTGACCCTTTCAGTGATGGGGTGTTCTACCTGCAAACGGGTATTCATTTCGAGAAAGTAGAAGTTCAACTGGTCATCGACCAGGAATTCAATCGTACCTGCTCCTGAATAGCTGACGGCTTTGGCAGCATTGACGGCCACTTTTCCCATCTCTTCCTGTAAAGCGGGTGTCATCAGCGGGGATGGAGTTTCCTCCACCATTTTCTGATGCCTCCGCTGGATGGAACACTCCCGTTCAAAGAGGTGAACGGCATTGCCATGGTTATTCATCAAAATCTGAAATTCGATATGGTGTGGCGAAGTGATGTATTTTTCAATATACACCGAATCATCACCAAAGGCTGCAAGTGCTTCCGACCGGGCCGCACGGAGGGCAGGCAGTGCATCTTCCGGGTGGTGAACCAGGCGCATTCCCTTTCCACCTCCGCCGGCTGAGGCTTTTAACATGACAGGAAAACCAATTTCCCGGATCAGTCGCATGGCTTCTTCTTCATCCTGAATGGCTTTCATTGTCCCCGGAACAACAGGAATCCCAGCTTTCATCATCGTTTCACGGGCAGAAATTTTATCGCCCATGGTCCGGATTACTTCAGGAGATGGTCCAATGAAAATAATTCCTGCTTCCCTGCATTTCTGCGAAAACAAGGCGTTTTCAGATAAAAAGCCATATCCCGGATGAATGGCATCTGCTCCGCTTCGTCGGGCAACCTCAATGATCCTGTCCATGTTCAGGTAACTCTCCGGAGAAGGAGATTTGCCAATATAATAAGCCTCATGGGCATACCTGACGTGCAACGAGGTTCTGTCTGCTTCAGAATACACCGCTACTGTCTCAATGTCCATTTCGCGGCAGGTTCGCATGATCCTGATCGCAATTTCACCCCTGTTGGCTATTAAAATCTTTCTGATTGGCTTCATATTTTGAAAACTCTCCTTTTCGTTACTAAACTTAATTCATATGCTGAAAGTTCGCGACAAAAATATTTTTTTTTGTATAGGTAACTCATCCAGCAATCCAATCAGGAGGTGAGGTGGAAATTTCTACTGTAAAAGAGCCTTTTATTTTAGAATAATCAATATTTTTGGTTGAAATATTAAAGCTCACCATGACAAACCCTACCATTCTTTTTTCAATTCTTTTTCTCTTCCTGTCTTTTGTATCAGGGGGGCAAAATGCGAAATACAGTTTGTCTACCGATTCAATGGTGAACTATCATGCCAGCATGAAAAGGGTTTACGAGGCTGTGCGAACCCAAAACAGACCCAGGATTGACGGTAAACTGCAGGATGGCTGCTGGTTGAAGGAGGGGGAATGGCAGGGCGGATTTGTGCAACAGGTTCCTGACCAGGCAAAGGCCCCTTCCCAGCAAACCTATGTTAAAATAGTGTATGACGATGATAATCTGTACATTGCGCTAAAATGTCTTGACAATGAACCTGATAAAATCAGTCCTCTGATGGGCCGCAGGGATGATTATACTTCCGGTGACGTGGCGGGGATTGCCCTGGATACCTATTTTGACAAGCAGACTGCGTTTGAGTTCAATGTAACCGCGGCAGGTCAGAAAATTGACCTTATGCACCTGGGTGCCTACCAGTGGGATACCAATTGGGATGCAGTCTGGGAAGCCAGGGTGGGCATCGCCGACTCTATGTGGACGGTGGAAATGAAGATTCCCTTCACTCAGTTGAGGTTCAGCAGTCAGAGGGAACAAACCTGGGGGATGCACATCTGGCGATGGATCGACCGGCTGGATGAGGAGGACCAATGGAAACTTATCCCGATTGATGCTCCGGCCATGGTTTATATTTTTGGAGAATTGCAGGGTATAAAAGATATTCCGCGAAAGCGCCATTTTGAAATCATGCCTTTCGCCGCCGCCCGTTATATCCCTTCCGGAAGCAAAAGCGACCGGCTGGGGTATGGATTGGACGGGAAAGCAGCTCTGTCTTCCAACACTACCCTTGACTTTACCGTTTTGCCCGATTTTGGACAGGTAGAAGCTGACCCATCGGTACTTGAACTCTCCTCCTATGAGGTATTTTATGACGAGAAGCGTCCTTTTTTTCTTGAAGGTAACGCGATCCTCGATTATACTTCCGGGAACGACCTGCTGTTCTATTCCCGCAGAATCGGCCATGCGCCCAGTTTTACACCAACAGCAGGTCAGTTGGATGAAATAACGGCTCCCTCCGGAACTTCTATCCTGAATGCCTTGAAAATCACCGGAAAGAACAAACAGGGATTCTCCCTGGGATTTATCAACAGCATGACATCCAGGGAATTCGCGGAAATCACTTCCGGAAATAACAAGGAAAAAATCGCAGTGGAACCTTTTTCCGACTACCTGATCGCCAGGGTCAAACAGGATTTCAATAAAGGAAACAGCTATATCGGAGGGATGGCAACCTCTGTTATCCGCTCCATTCAGGATGAACACCTTAATTTTTTGCCCGGCCTGGCCCTGGTGGGAGGTGTGGACCTGATGCACACCTGGAAAAACAGGATGTATTTTATCGACTTCAAGGGTTTCTATTCTCACCTTTCCGGAGACGTAGAGGCCATAACCCGGCTTCAGACTTCAGCCAGGCACCTGTATCAGCGATCTGACGCCGGACATTTATCCACCGACCTTCTGTCCACCTCCATGAATGGCTCTGGTGGCCATCTCAAGGCTGGTAAACAAAGTGGAAAATTCAGGGCTTCCGGTACTTTGAGCTGGCGATCACCGGGAGTAGACCTGAATGACCTGGGGTATCTCCGCGATGCCGACCTCATTACTCAACGTACTGATCTTCGCTACCAGGTCAACAAACCTGCTGGCATCCTGAGGAATTATTACTTCAGCCTCGCCCAGCGGCTCGACTGGAGCTTCGGAGGAGAAAATACCAACAATGTGGTCAATTTACACGGTTTTTTCAAGTTTAAAAACCTGTGGGACGTACACCTCGATTTTGTAAGAGGCTTTGACCGCCTTGATACCCGCCAGCTGAGAGGTGGCCCCGCCCTGCTGACAGATCCCTATATCATCTCAGAAATCTTTTTCCAAACAAACAGCTCCAGGAAAATCTTCCTTGGGGCTGGCGTTGATAAAAAATGGGTCGACAGAAAGGTAGCCGGCGCTATTGATTATACCCTCTACCTGCAGTGGAAAATCAGTAACCGTTTTACCCTGACTTCCCGAACCAACTTTGAAGACCTGACCGATAACAACCAATATATTGCCCAGAAATCATTTGGTGGTTCCACCCGGTTCCTCGTAGGAAAAATTGAAAGAAATACCCTCTATACCACTTTACGGGCAGAGTATTTTATTACACCTGAGTTTTCCCTTCAGTATTATGGAAGTCCCTATGCCTCCACCGGAAAATTCAAAAATATTTATAAAGTAAGAAATCCATACGCCCATCTCGTCGAAAATCGCTATACCCCCATGAAACCGGTGATCCTCACCGGCGATAACAAACTTTACCTGGATGATAACGGCGATAACAAAGCTGATTATTACATTTCAAATCCCGATTTCAATTTTCAGGAGTTCAGATCCAATTTCGTACTCAGGTGGGAATACAAAGCCGGATCTACCTTCTACCTGGTATGGTCTCACAACCGCTCCAGTTATGACAACCTATACCAGGATAAAATCACCAAAAGCTTCAGTGGTATAACAGGACTTACACCCCAGAACCTGTTTATGCTAAAACTCAGCTACTGGCTTTCCCTGTAATCCGGGATATAAAAAACGAAAGAGGTCATTGCTTGTGCAACAACCTCTTCAAGGTAGTTTCGTTTAGCCAGATCAGCAAAATTGGTTTAATAGAGAAAAGGTAGTTTCTGAATCTCTTTATATTTTTCATTGCGAAAATAACCAAAAAATTTTTCCTTTATCAGCGAAACTTAAAAATTTATTAATATCTGTTAAAAATTCTTTCATATTTTTTTAATTCTTTGTAAATCAATGTGGATTTTCTGAAAATATTACACTCGATTGCCCGGTTACCCTGATATCAAACTATATATTTCACTGAAAAAAATTTAACACAATAGGCACAACAGGACCTACTGTGACTACCGTGGTA
>DAIDJX010000024.1 GCA_027451165.1 Prolixibacteraceae bacterium
GCTTTCAGGCTGGGGATAACGAATAATTAACAAGGAGTAAATATCAGTCAAAAAGTGTTTTATGATAAAATCTATGACCGGTTTCGGGAAAGACGAACTGGAAATCAACAGCAAGAAAATAACCATTGAAATAAAGTCCCTGAACAGCAAACAAGCCGATGTTTCCACCCGGTTGCCCCAATTGTGCCGGGAAAAAGATTTGGAAATCAGGCGTATGATTTCGGATAAGCTGTTCCGCGGAAAAATTGATGTGCTCATTTATTCAGAAAACCTGGGAGATTCGGGAAATACTGCCATCAATGAAAACATAGTGAAGTCCTATTTCGCTGACCTCAGCAAAATTAGCCGAGAGCTGCAAATCCCGGTCAATGAACGGCTGCTGCAGATTATCATGCGGCTGCCGGATTCCGTTAAAACCTCATTTGATGCATTAGAAGAAGAAGAGTGGGCCAGGTTGTCGGGAAAGATTGCAGAAACCCTGGATAAGGTGGATGCATTCAGAAACCAGGAAGGTCGCGCCCTTGAGGTGGATCTGCGCGGGAATATCGAAACGATTCAGCGGTTGTTGAGTGAAATCGGACCTTATGAACAACCCCGGCTGGAAGCGATCAGAAATCGCATGAAGGAAAACCTGGAAAGCCTGAAACTGAACGGGAGTGTTGACCAGAACCGCTTCGAGCAGGAAATGATTTTTTACCTGGAGCGGCTTGATTTCAATGAAGAAAAGGTAAGGCTCGGCAATCACCTGCGTTACTTTGTGGAAACATTGGAAGAACCGGAATCCAATGGCCGGAAACTGGCTTTTATTGCCCAGGAGATTGGCCGGGAAATCAATACCATCGGTTCCAAAGCCAACGAAAGCCACATCCAGAAGCTTGTAGTGATGATGAAAGATGCGCTCGAAAGGATCAAGGAACAGGTGCTGAACGTATTATGAAAGATTTCGGATTTCGGATGTACAATTTCGGATTTAAAGGCAGGAGTGTCCGCAGGCAAATCCGAAATCCGAAATCCGAAATCCGAAATTGTGGTAAATCCGAAATTCCAAGAAATCATTCAAATGAAAGGTAAACTGGTGATAATATCCGCTCCTTCGGGCGCTGGAAAAACAACGATTGTGCGGCATTTGCTGGCGCAGGAGCTGAATCTTTCCTTTTCCGTGTCGGCCACTACCCGGTCGCCCAGGTCTAATGAGCGGGATGGGGTGGATTATTATTTTCTGACGGAAGAAGAATTCAGGAAAAGAATTGCCCGGAACGAATTTGTGGAGTGGGAGGAAGTATATTCCGGGATACTCTACGGAACCCTTAGGAACGAGGTGGACCGGTTGCTTGGGGAGGGCAGAAATGTGATTTTTGATGTGGATGTGGTTGGTGGTCTTGACCTGAAGGAGGTTTTTCGGGAGGATGCCCTGGCTGTTTTCGTTTCCCCGCCATCTGTGGAAGCATTGGAGCAAAGATTGCGGAACCGGTCTTCAGAAACAGAGGACAAAATCGCGGTCAGGGTAGCCAAAGCAACTGCTGAAATGACCTTCGCCCCGAAATTTGATGTCGTCCTGGTCAATGATCTCCTGGAGACCGCCCTGGCAGAGGCAGAGCAACTTGTCCGGAGCTTTCTGTACTCCAATGGCCAATGACCAATAACCCTCCGCAAATTATTATTTTTGTAACGAGTTAATAGATTGAATATGTCCGGCCTGATCAACATTCTTCTGCCTCCCACGAAAATTCCGATGAAAATCGGCCTCTTTTTTGGATCGTTCAATCCTCCGCACATCGGGCACATGGCGATAGCCAATTATATGGTGGAATATGCCGGCCTGACCCAGGTGTGGTTTGTGGTTTCCCCCCAGAATCCCCTGAAGGAGCAATCGGGTTTATTGAAAGATTACGACCGGCTGGAACTGATGCGCCTGGCAGTTAATGACGACCGGCGTTTCCGGGTTTCCGACGTGGAATTCAGGCTTTCCAAACCTTCCTATACCATCAATACCCTCGAATTCCTGAAAGAGAAATTTCCGGATCACCTCTTCAGCCTGATCATTGGGACTGATAATCTCGAAAATTTCAACAAATGGAAGGAGTATGAGCGGATTCTGGATAATTATCCCATTCTGGTGTATCCCCGGCCTGGATACGAAATCTCGGCGCAACTCGTCCATGACCATATCCGCCTGGTAGAAGCACCGAAGCTGGAAATCTCTTCCACATTTATCCGGCAGGCGATCGCGGAAGGCAGGGATGTCCGTTATTTCGTTCCGGAAAGGGTGTGGGATTATATGGACAAAATGAATTATTACAGGAAACCGTGAATTTCTGATTTATAACAGGTAACCCCCTCCTTATTCCTGTTTAAACTCATGTTTTGCCCTGTTAAATTGCTGTAATTTTAGGCTTTGATAAACATTTCAAAGCTTAAAAAAATGGAAGCTATATCCGGGAACCGGGGTACCGAGGTCCGCTCCGACTGCTTTATCCGCATTGTTCCGGATGATGAACCGGGCATCAGGATCAGGCTGAAAAGTAAAGTAAAGAGCCTTTACGGGCAATCCATCCATCAACTTGTTCAGGAGGAATTGAATTTCTTCGGAATCCGCGACGCAACGGTCGAGATAGAAGATTCCGGCGCTCTCCCTTATGTCATTGCTGCCCGCGTGGAAGCAGCTGTCCGGCAGATTACCGGAACAGGACAGGAATTCCTTTTACCGGAATTACCACAGAATCGCTATTCAACAGTAAGAGACAAGCTGCGCAGAAGCCGGCTGTACATCCCCGGGAACAATCCCAAATTAATCATCAATGCCGGATTATACCACAGCGACGCCATAATTCTGGATCTCGAGGATTCCGTTTCCCCGGAGAAAAAGCCGGAAGCCCGGATTCTGGTGCGGAATGCACTGCGCAACAACGACATGATGGGGATAGAACTGATGGTCCGGATTAATCAGCTCCCCCTGGGATTGCAAGACCTCGAGATGGTGGCCCGCCAACCACTGAATCTGATCCTGATTCCCAAATGTGAGTCGGCAGAAACGGTACTTACTGTCCGGGCTAAAATTGAAGAATGCCGTGATACGGGAGAAGGCCCCGTCTGGTTGATGCCCATCATTGAAAGTGCTCAGGGTCTCCGGAATGCTTATGAAATTGCAGAAGCAACACCTGCTGTGGCTGCCCTGGCCATCGGACTGGAGGATTACCTGGCCGACATCGGAGCGGAGAGAACCCATGGGGCAGAGGAATCTTTTTATGCGCGGAGTGTGGTGGTCAATGCAGCCCGTGCTGCCGGCATCCAGCCCATCGATTCGGTGTTCTCCGATTTTGGGGATAACGAACAGCTTCTCCGGGTAGCTGCAAATTCAAAAAAGATGGGATTTGACGGAATGGGCTGCATCCATCCGGGTCAGATTAATGTCATCCATGAAGCCTTTAATCCCACCTTTCCGGAGATAGAAAAAGCAAAGACAATCGTAATGGCTTACGGGAAAGCTGCCGCTGAAGGCCTGGGTGTGGTGGCGGTCGGATCAAAAATGATTGATCTGCCGGTGATGAAAAGGGCGCAGACCACCATTGAAAAGGCGGTAACGACCGGATTAATCCCAAAAGAATGGAGGGAAATACAGCATGAATAACCTGAAGATCAATGCAGCCGGACGACCGGTACCCCCGGAGGTAAACGGGGAGCCAGTCGTTCCTTACATGGGCGTGGGAAAGTACAAACCTGTTGCTTCAAAGTGCAGCCCGGTCATCCCGTCGTGTGCCGATTTCCCGGCTGACGGCAACAAATGTGTGGCCAGCCTGAAGGAAGCGCTGGTAAAAGCGGGCCTCCGCGACGGTATGACCATTTCCACCCATCATCACCTCCGCGACGGGGACCTGGTCGCCAACAATGTATTTGACATTGCCCATGAGTTGGGCATCAAAGGATTACGTTGGTTCCCTTCGGCTTCCTTTCCCTGTCATGACCACCTGATCCCCTACCTGGAGGATGGGACCATCGCGGGAATTGAAGGGAGCATGAATGGTCCGCTCGGGAAGTTCACCTCTGCCGGAAAAATGGAGCGCACAGCCGTACTTCGTTCCCATGGCGGACGGGTGCAGGCCATTCAGGATGGGGAAGTGAAAATTGACATTGCAGTCATGGCTGCTCCCTGTGCCGATCCCTTCGGAAATGCCAACGGACTGGGCGGTCCCTCAGCCACCGGAGTACTCAGTTATGCCGACATTGACGTCAGGTATGCAGATAAGGTGATCGTGGTGACCGATAACCTGGTCCCTTTTCCCTGCCTGCCCATGCAGATAGAAGGCAATTTTGTGGATGCCGTGGTGCTTGTCGGCAAGATTGGCTTTCCGGAGAAGATCATGGGGGGAACCACGCAGGTAACCCGCAGTCCCGACCGGCTGATTATCGCCGAGCTGACGGCCAGGTTTTGCGAAGCCACGGGGATCGTGCACGATGGATGTATCATCCAGGCAGGTGCCGGGGGAATTTCCCTGGCTATTGCCACTTTTCTGCACCAGACCGCACAGAAGAATGGTTGGAAAATTCAGGCAGGCTTTGGCGGAACCACCCGATATATGGTCGACATGCTGAAAGATGGTACCATGAAATACATCCTGGATGCCCAGGTGTTTGATATGGAAGCCATCCGGTCCTTGAATGAAAACCCTGGCCACACGGCCTTTACCCTGAATAACATTTACAACTACCATTCAAAGGGCAACTTCGCCACCATGATCGACATGGTAAGCCTGGGTGCCACAGAAATAGACGTGCATTTCAACGGAAATGTGGTTACCCATTCCGATGGAATCTTATTGCATGGGATCGGGGGCTGGCAGAATTGCCTGTTCGCCAAAAACACGATCATTGCCGTCCCGCTCTTCCGGGACCGGATTCCGGTTATCGTGGATGAGGTCACTACCCTGTGCGGCCCCGGTGAACTGATCGATGTGGTGGTCACCGAAAGGGGAATCGCCATCAACCCGCTCAGAACCGATCTGATCGCCAAAGCTGCGGACACAGGTCTTCCCCTGAAATCTATTCTGGAATTAAAAGAGATGGCTGAAGCCATCTGCGGGAAACCTGAAAAACCACGTTTCACCGACAAAGTGGTGGGTGTGGTTAAGTGGGTCGATGGAACAGTATTGGATGTGATCAGGCAGGTGGAGGGAATTTGGTGATCGGTGATCGCAAGGCAAGGATGAAAAATTGGGAATGACCAATGACCAATGACCAATGACCAATGACCAATGACGCCGCAGGCAAATGACCAATGACAAATAAATATATTATGAGCAAGAGAAATATTGTGACCCTCCCCGGTGATGGCATCGGGCGGACGGTACTGGAGGAGGCGCTTCGGGTGTTGGACGCCGCAGGATTTGAGGCCGAATATAAAGAAGGCGACATCGGATGGGAAAGCTGGTGCAGGGAAGGAAACCCGCTTCCGCAAAGGACGATTGACCTGGTGGAGCGATACAAGATCGCCCTTTTCGGCGCCATTACCTCCAAGCCAAAAGATGCAGCGTTTGAAGAACTGGCTCCGGAATTAAAAGACAAAGGACTGGTCTATGCCAGTCCCATTGTTACGTTGAGGCAGCATTTCGGGCTGGATATTTGTCTGCGGCCCTGTAAATCCTATCCTGGAAACCCGCTGAATTTCATCCGTCGGGGGCCTTCCGGAGGAATCGCAGAGCCGGAAGTCGATGTGGCTATCTTCAGGCAGAATACAGAAGGGCTGTATGGAGGTGTGGAATGGAGCGATCCGCCGCAACAGGTCTATGACGCACTGATGACGCATCCTCGTTTCCGCAGGAACTTCGCCTGGTGTCCCAAAGAGGAACTATCGGTTTCCACCCGGATATTCACCCGGAAAATGACCCGGCGCATCCTGCAGGCGGCATTCGAACACGCGGTTAAATATGGTTACCGCTCGGTTACCCTCTGCGAGAAACCCAATGTCATCAGGGAAACTTCTGGAATGATGTACAAGATGGCGCAGGAGATGCAGAAAAATGAATATCCCGGCATCGAACTCTGGAATACCAACATCGATGCGCAGATGATGTGGCTCACCAAAAATCCGGAAGATTACGGGGTGATCGTTGCGGGAAATATGTTCGGGGATATTGTCTCCGATGCCTTTGCCGGCTTGATCGGCGGACTGGGATTTGCCTGCAGCGCCCAGTACAACCCGGATACAGGAGTAGCAGTTTTTGAGCCCACCCACGGGTCGGCGCCCAAATATGCCGGTTATCCGGTTTCCATTGTGAATCCCATTGCCATGATCGAATCAGCCTGCATGATGCTGGAATACCTTAAAGAAAACGAAAAAGCATCCCGGATCAGGAAGGCTGTGGCAGCGGTTATCGCCAGGGGAGAAGTCCGGACTTACGATATGCTGCGCCTGACCGGTAGTCCGGATGTGCTCACTAAAGGCGCCGCTTCTACCCGTGAAATGACAGATGCCATCATTAACGCCCTGCAGCAATGATCAATCCTGTTGTACTTGAGTTGTGGCCGGAACTGAATTGGATTTCGGATCCGGTTTTACGGAAAAAAACAGCGTCGGTATGGGAACTCGCCCTGCAAAAAAGCGTGCTCACCCCGGACGACCTTCAGCGGATTCCCTTCACTCTCCTCTGCGGCCCTGACCTGAATGTGACCTTCATGGAGCACAAAAGATCGGTGGTACAGATTGCCCGCGAGTGCGGCCGGATCATCAATGAAAGTTATCACGGGGAACTGAAAGTCAACATGGATGTGTTGATTTCCGGGGCCATCCTGGCCGATGTGGGGAAACTGCTGGAATATGTGCTGGATGAAAACGGACAGGTTGTCCAGGGTCTTTACGGGAAATTCCTGAGACACCCCTTCAGCGGTGTTTCCCTTGCCGAACAGTGTGGACTGCCCCCGGAGGTATGTCACATCATCGCTGCCCATGCCGATGAAGGAAACCTGGTGAAACGCTCCACAGAAGCGTACATCGTTCATCATGCTGATTTCATGACCTTTTTGCCATTCAAATCCCGATTGATTTGATGGTAGAGACGTACGACCGTGCGTCTCTACTGAAATACAGATTATATAATGACCATAATAGAAAAAATCATTGCCCGGCACAGCAACCGCGGGAAGGTTGTTCCCGGAGAAATCGTGGATGTGACGATAGACGTTCGTCTGGCCCGCGATTTTGGGGGTGCGAATGTGGTCAGGAACCTTCTGGGCAACAACCTGGGCATTGCCGATCCCGGCAGAACCTGGTTTACCTTCGACTGTAATCCCACGGGTTCTGATCAGCAATATGCTGCCAACCAGCACTATTGCCGGCAATTTGCCCGGGCAAACAACATTTCCGTTTTTGATATAGACTCCGGAATCGGCACCCACCTGGCTATAGATCAGGGCCTCGCAGTTCCGG
Source organism: Prolixibacteraceae bacterium (assembly GCA_027451165.1). GTDB lineage: Bacteria > Bacteroidota > Bacteroidia > Bacteroidales > Prolixibacteraceae > UBA1413. The sequence goes on from DAIDJX010000024.1 coordinate 7,421, forward strand.
GAGATACCCTGGTTTCGACTGATTCCCATGCCAATATTCTTGGTGCCATCGGTTGCTTCGGACAGGGGATGGGTGACCGCGACATAGCCGCTGCCTGGGCCAACGGAGCTGTTTGGTTCAAGGTCCCGGAAACAGTCCGGATCACCCTCACCGGAACCTGTCCGGCGGGTCTTGCTGCCAAAGATATCGCGCTGAACCTGCTGAAACATTTCGGCGCTGCCAGCCTCCTGGGTTATTCGGTGGAACTTGACGGAGAGGCAGTAGAACGGTTTTCCCTCGATGAAAGGATCACCATTGCCTCCATGGCTACGGAACTGGGCGCCATCATTCTTTTCATTCCACCAGGTGATGAGGTTATCGACCACTGTGCCAAAGTTTCCGGGCGCAGTTTTACACCGGTTTATGCAGATCCGGATGCTGTATATGCCCGGGAATATTCACTAAACCTGGAATCTTTTGAACAGGTTGTCAGTCTGCCCGGACAACCGCACAATGTTGTGCCGGTTTCCCGGGTAGAGGGCAAACCCGTTGATTCCGTATTTATCGGGAGTTGTACCAATGGACGTATGGAAGATATGCGTACAGCGGCCCGGATGCTGCAAGGCAGAAAAATTGCCCCGGGGGTAGTGCTGAAAATTGTGCCTGCCACCAATACCGTCTGGAATGAATGCCTGAAAGAGGGCCTTATCGATATTTTCAAGCAAGGCGGAGCCCTGGTGAGTAATGCCGGATGTGCCGGCTGCGCTTCCGGACAGGTGGGACAAAATGGCCCGGGCGAAGTGACCATCAGCACCGGTAACCGCAATTTTACCGGGAAACAGGGGAAAGGGGAGGTCTACCTGGCTTCTCCGGCATTGGCTGTTGCAGCTGCGCTTGCAGGCTATATCTGCCGGCCTGAAAATATTCCTCCGGAACCTTTGGAACTTCCGGAACCACCGGAACAAGCAAAGAGTCCCTTACTTCCGGAAGCTCAGGTTAACCCACCGGTTGCTTCCTCAGAGAAACCAACCCTTCTGGAAGGCAGGATCTGGCTGATCCCTGAGGACAACATCGATACCGACATGATTTACCACAACCGTCATCTGGCGGTCACTGATTTTTCGGAAATGGGTCGCTATGCCTTTGGAAATCTGAAGGGATGGGAAAATTTTGCACGGGAGGCCCGGCCCGGAGATATCATCATCGCTGGCAGGAATTTTGGCTGCGGTAGTTCCCGGCAACAGGCCGTCGATTGTTTTAAAGCCCTCGGAATTCAGGCCATTGTAGCCCGGTCGTTCGGCGCCATTTATGAGCGGAATGCCATTAATGCCGGCTTCCCGGTGCTGACCTTCGGCAATCAGGATACCATTGATCTTGAAACGGGGGATGTGGTGGTTATTGACTTAGGGAAAAGTATGCTTCTGAACAGGAAAAAAGGTATAAAAATCAGTTTGCATCCTTTTTCGGAAGTACAGCTGAAAATTTACCGGTCGGGTGATCTGTTGAAGATGTGTTGAGATTTTATTACAGGATGAAATGCTGAATAGCGGAAAAACATTTGCAGAAAAGGTACTGGGGGCGCCGGTGGGAACCATTGTGTTCCGGAAGCCGGATTTGGTATTGTCGCACGACAATACTGCCAGTATTGAGAACATATTCCGGAAGATGAACGGCACCCGGCTTTTTGATGCCGGACGGCTGGTGATCACCCTGGATCACAATGCGCCGCCAACGAATGTAAAACTGGCCAACGATTACCAGCTTATCCGCCGGTTTGCCCGGTCTGAAGGCATAACCCGCTTTCATGATTCGGGGGAAGGCATCTGTCACCAGTTGATGGCCCTCCATGCCCGGCCGGGAATGCTGATAACCGGCAGCGACAGTCATACCTGCACAGCAGGAGCTTTCAACGCATTCGCCACAGGCGTCGACCGCACCGAAACGGCTGGTCTCTGGAAAGCCGGTGAGACCTGGTTCCGGGTCCCGGAAACCTTAAAAATCGTCCTGAACGGACAACTTCCTCCGGAGGTATATGCCAAAGACCTTGTGCTTACCATCATCGGAATGATCGGTGCGGATGGCGCCGATTACCTTTCTGTGGAATTCCATGGGGATGGGGTGCGGACATTGACCATCGACGACCGGATGACAATCGCCAACATGGCTTCCGAAATGGGTGCTAAAAATGCTGTATTTCCGGCTGATGCTGTTCTACAGCAATTTCTGGGTGAAGAATGCCCGGGAGTCTGGTCGGATGAGGACGCCATTTTCAAAAAAGAACTGCACATTGATCTCAGCAACCTATTCCCGGTGCTTGCCTGTCCACACCAGGTGGACCAGGTCAGGGCTGTGGCCGAGATCGGTGAAGTGCCTGTGGGGGAGGCGCTGATCGGCACCTGTACCAACGGGCGTTTAAGTGACCTGCGCACGGCAGCCTCTATCCTCCGCGGGCATAAGGTCGCTGAGGGCGTCCAACTGCTGGTGATCCCGGCCTCAAGGGAGATTTTCCTGCAGGCCATCCGGGAGGGAATAGCGGAAACATTAACAGAAGCCGGGGCCAGCATCCTATCCGCTTCCTGCGGTCCCTGCCTGGGTACCGGACAGGGGATCCCGGCCGACGGTATCAACGTCATTTCCTCAGCTAACCGGAATTTTCCCGGACGCATGGGAAATCCCAAAGCTTCGGTTTACCTGGCCTCGCCCTCTACTGTAGCCCATTCAGCTATCACGGGAAAAATCACCTCCCCATCCCTGCGGAAAAACGCTGTCTTTCAAACCGGCAGGAAGGAGACAACTTCCACTTCCATTGACCGGGACGATCTGCGCCGCTTCAACGGGATTTGGGATTACAGGGAGGTGAATAACCTGAATACCGACCAGATGTTTGCCGGCAACCTGACCTATGAAATCAGCAGCGCTGAACCCCGGAAAATTATTCCCCACCTGTTCAAAGGATTCGATGACCATTTCTCAGGGATGGCAGAAAAGGGAGATGTATTGCTCTGCGGGGAGAATTTCGGATGCGGCAGTTCCAGGGAACATCCTTCAGTAGGACTGGTAGCCCTGGGAATCCGGGCGGTCATAGCTCGGTCGGTAGGGCGTATCTTCTTCCGGTCGGCCATCAACCAGGGATTGCCCGTCATTGTCCTTCCGGAGGTACTGGACGTTTACCAGCGCGGGGACCAGATTACTGTTTTCCCTGCTGAAGGAAAGATTTTTGTCGGGGATAAAGTTCTGACATTTAATCCTTTACCGGATAAGCTACTTGAGATCCTGGAAAAAGGAGGACTCGTGAATGCCATGCGTGAAAAAAATAAGGAATAAAAAATAAGGAATAACTAATCAGGAGTTTATATATGGATTACCAAATTGAACAAATTTTAAAGCAACTTGGGATTGAAAAAATCAATCCGGGATTGTGTACAGGAGGAGAGTGGCAGGAAAGCCATGGTGAGGTACTGACATCTGTTTCCCCTGCCGATGGGCAGGAGATTGCCGGTATCCGGCTGGCCACGCTCGAGGATTATCATGCCGTCATCGGAAAGGCCCAGGGTGCTTTTCTGGAATGGCGGAAACGGCCTGCCCCGTTGCGTGGGGAGGTGGTCAGGCAAATAGGACTGGAACTGCGCCGTTATAAAGAGCCGCTTGGGAAACTGGTGTCCTGGGAAATGGGGAAAATTTTACAGGAAGGCATGGGTGAAGTCCAGGAAATGATCGACATCTGTGATTTTGCCGTAGGCCAGTCCCGTCAGTTGTATGGATTTACCATGCAATCAGAACGGCCCGGCCACCGCATGTACGATCAGTACCATCCCCTGGGGATTGTAGGGGTGGTTTCAGCATTTAATTTTCCGGTGGCTGTATGGGCATGGAATGCCATGATCGCTTTGGTGGCCGGGGATGTGGTCGTGTGGAAACCATCTTCAAAAGTATTGCTTTGTGCTGTGGCTGTCCATAAAATCATCTCCGGGGTACTTAAGGCCAATAAGGTGCCTGAAGGAGTTCTGAACCTGGTGGCTACCACTTCCAGATACCTTGGCGATGAGCTTTTTGCCGATCCCAGGATTCCGCTGATCTCCTTTACCGGTTCGACAAAAATAGGTAAAAGAGCTGGCCGCCTTATCGGAGAACGCTTAGGCAAATCGATCCTGGAACTGGGAGGGAATAATGCCATTATTGTTACGCCTGCTGCCAATCCTGAGCTGGCGCTACGGGCGATCGTATTCGGGGCAGTCGGTACCTGCGGTCAGCGCTGTACTTCCACCCGGAGAATCATTGTCCACGATTCCATTTACGACCAGTTCCGGGAAAAACTTTCCGGGGTTTACAAGAAGCTGAAAATCGGGCATCCGCTGGATCCTGCCAGCCATGTCGGACCTTTGGTTGATTGCGGGGCAAAGGAGACTTTTCTGAGGGCTGTTGAAAGCGTGAAAAAAGAGGGCGGGAAAATCATTACCGGTGGCGGAGAACTTACCGGGCAAGGATTTGAATCAGGTTGTTATGTAACTCCGGCCATAGCCGAGGTTGCTGGCAATACCCCGATGGTCATGGAAGAGACTTTTGCACCTCTTTTATATATGATCAGGTACCACTCGCTGGAAGAGGCCCTGGCCATTCAGAACGGAGTACCCCAGGGGCTTTCTTCAGCCATGTTTTCCACCAACCTGCTGGAAGCCGAACGGTTCTTGTCGGCGGAAGGATCGGATTGCGGGATTGCCAACATCAACATCGGAACCTCAGGGGCAGAGATTGGCGGCGCTTTCGGTGGAGAGAAGGAAACCGGCGGCGGAAGGGAATCAGGGTCAGATGCCTGGAAAACCTATATGCGCCGGCAAACCAATACCATCAATTACAGCACGAATCTTCCCCTGGCCCAGGGTATTGAATTCAATGTATAAAATGTAGAGACGCCATACATGGCGCCTCTGCTCACGACGTAAAGACGTCACGTGTGGCGTCTCTGCAAATAACCCAAAACGAAAATCAATGAAAATCGGAATCATCAGGGAAGCCAGAATTCCTCCGGATAGACGTGTACCCTTTACCCCGGAACAGTGCCGGACCATAAATGATACGTTCCCGGGCCTGGAAATCGTCGTCCAGCCTTCAGCCATCCGTTGTTTTCCGGATCAGGAATACCGGGAACAGGGAATAAAATTGCAGAATGATCTGATGGATTGCGACCTTTTAATGGGGATTAAAGAGGTTCCTGTTGGCGATCTCCTTCCGGGGAAGACTTATTTCTTCTTTTCACATACCATTAAAAAACAGCCCCATAACCGGGAGTTGCTGAGGGAGATTGTCAGGAAGAATATTCAGCTGATTGATTATGAAACCCTGACAGATCCTTCCGGAAACAGGTTGATCGGTTTCGGGCGTTTTGCCGGCCTGGTGGGCGCCTATAACGGGTTGCGTGCCTATGGCCTGCGCCATGGTCTGTTCTCTCTGAAGCCAGCCTGGAGTTGTGCCTCTCTCGATGAATTGAAGGAGCAGCTGTATGGCCTGAACATCCCCGGAATAAAAATCCTGGTTACCGGTACAGGACGCGCCGGCACTGGTGTAATGGAATTATTGGAAGGTTTGGGAATAAAAAAGGCTTCAGTTCAGGAGTTCCTGAATACTCCTTTTGCTGACCATCCATTGGTGACACAAATTGATCCCGATGAGTACAGCCTCCACCGGGAGGGTATCCCATTCCGGATGGAGCATTTTTTCCGGCATCCCGGAGACTATGTCAGCAATTTCAGTCGTTTTCTTCCACACACCGACCTGCTTATCAGCGCTGCCTTCTGGGATCCGCTCGCTCCCCTGCTGTTTACCAAAGTGCAAACAAGGGCGCCTGATTTCAGGATTTCTGTAATTGCCGATATCACCTGCGACATCAGGGGGTCTGTTCCCACAACACTGAGATCGTCGAGTATTCAGGCACCTTTTTATGATTACAATCCCGAAACTGACCTTGAGGAGGCTCCCTTTTCCGGAGCAAAAAACATAACAGTGATGGCTGTGGATAACCTCCCCTGTGAGGTTCCCCGGGATGCCTCGGAGCATTTCGGGCAAACCCTGATGGAACATGTTTTACCGGCAATGGCTGGGAATGACCAGGAGGGCATCCTTGAGCGGGCCACCATAACCCGCGATGGGGCCCTGACCTGCCGGTATGCCTATTTACAGGATTTCCTTGACATGATGCGGTAAAGACGCACAATTGTGCGTCTCCACAGGATAGTAAAGACGCACAAATTGTGCGTCTCATCATGATCGTAAAGACGCACAAATTGTGCGTCTCAACCATAAATCAAACCTTATGAAACATATTTTGATTTTAGGCGCCGGAATGTCGTCGGGTACACTGATCCGATACCTGGAACAGCAGGCCCCGGCTTACGGATGGAAAATCAGTGTCGGTGACAGGGATTTGGCATTGGCAAAACAGAAAACAAACCCTCCCACCAGGATTTTTCCAGTAGATACAGCCCATACAGACCAACTGGAAGCTGAAATTTCAGGAGCTGACCTGGTCATTTCCCTGCTACCGGCACGCTTCCATCCATTGGTGGCTATTGCCTGTCTGAAGCTTGGGAAATCGCTGGTCACTGCCTCCTATGAGTCACCGGAAATGAAAAAAATGGCTGAGGATGTCAAGGCTAAAGGGCTGCTTTTCTTGAATGAATGCGGCCTTGATCCCGGAATCGACCACATGTCGGCTATGCAAGTCATTGACCGGATCAGGGACGAAGGGCACCGGCTGACCGGATTTGAATCTTTTACCGGAGGACTTGTTGCACCCGGTTCGGACGACAATCCCTGGCATTACAAGTTCTCTTGGAATCCCACCAATGTCGTATTGGCCGGCTGGCCAGGCCCCGCCAAATTCATCCAGTGCGGAAAACTGAAGTACATCCCCTATACCCGTTTGTTCAGGAGAACCGAATTTATGGATATTGATGGATTCGGACGTTTTGAAGGCTATGCCAACCGCGATTCCCTTCAGTACATTGAAAAATACAACCTGCAGGGAATTGAAACTATTTACCGCGGAACACTTCGCCGCCCCGGTTTTTCACAGGCCTGGAATATTTTTGTTCAATTGGGGGCAACGGATAATTCTTACGTCATGGAAAATTCCGGCGCAATGACACACAGGGAATTCATCAATTCATTTCTTTATTACCATCCCTCTGATTCCGTGGAAGTAAAATTGTACAGGGCTTTTCATATAGACCAGGATTCCCCGCTTGTTGAAATGCTGGAATGGCTGGATATTTTCAGCAACGAGCAGGTGGGTATAGCTTACGGAACGCCGGCGCAAATGCTGGAAGCCATCCTGGGTAAAAAATGGAAACTGCAGCCTGAGGACAAAGATCTTGTGGTGATGTGGCACAAATTCAGCTATCTGGATAAAGTTACCGGTAAAACAATTAACCTCACTTCATCCATGGGGCTGACCGGTGAAGATTCCGGCCATACAGCCATGGCAAAAACGGTGGGATTACCACTGGGCATTGCCGCAAAACTCATTTTAACCGGAAGGCTGAACCTGACTGGCCTGTACATTCCCACCATCCGGGAAATCTACAGTCCGCTCCTGGAAGAACTATCTGCGGCAGGCATCACTTTTACCGAAAAGGTATTAAATTGACCTTAAATAACTGCCCTTTGATTGTCGACCAAAACATTTTTCTGTTCGGGGCGTTATTTTTGCATGAGAAAATTAAAACATGAATAGAATAAGGAAAAACATTGAGCATAACAGGAGGGAATTAACCCTCAGGGAGGAGATTTTCAACAGTATTACGCACGGGATAGGGATTTTGCTGAGTATCGCCGCACTGGTGATCCTGGTGGTATTTGCCTCCTTGCATGGCGATACCTGGCATGTGGTCAGTTTCACCATTTTCGGGGCTTCCCTGATTTTGTTGTATACTTCCTCCACCCTTTACCACGGAATCACCAATGTGAAAGCCAAAAATGTATTTGCAAGGCTGGATCACGCTTCCATATTTATTTTAATTGCAGGTACTTACACTCCTATACTGCTGACCACCCTGAGGGGGGTACTTGGCTGGGTGCTATTTGGCATTATCTGGGGAACAGCCATTACCGGAGTAGTCATCCGGTCCATTTATCTTACCAAATTCCGGAAACTGATGGTTGGAGTTTACCTGATCATGGGCTGGATGTTTGTTTTTGCCCTGAAGTCGGTAATCACGCATCTTCCTGCGATAAGTCTTATCTTATTGGTAGCCGGTGGCTTAACGTACAGTCTGGGTGTTATTTTTTATGCCTGGCGAAACCTGCCGTTCGGGCATGGCATCTGGCACCTTTTTGTCCTGGGCGGGAGTATCCTGCACTTTTTCGCGATATTATTCAGCCTTTTTTAAAGTAAGAATGAGAGGTAAATCATTCATTCACAAACAGTGGATGCCGGCAGCCTTAGCTGCAGGAAAAACATTATTTGATTCAGGTCAAACATCAGTATGTTAATTAAATATAAACTTTTGAGGTAAATGGGGGACCAGTCTAATCCAAGCTCTGGAAAAAAATGGTTACATTTGCCACCGCTAAAGCAAAACGGTGGATGTAGCTCAGTCGGTTAGAGCGTCGGATTGTGGTTCCGAAGGTCGCCGGTTCGAGCCCGGTCTTCCACCCTTGTTTAGATACAGTTCAACGAACAGAATAAATAAATTTAATTTTAAATTGTTATGAAAAACAGATTCTTAGTTAGTTTCGTAGTGATCAGCTTTGTTGTATTGCTGAGTGGTTGTGCTAAAGTTCCGCAGGCTGAACTTGACGCTGTTAATGCTGCTATTGAAGATGCCCGCACTGCTGGCGCCGATGTTTATTTACCCGGTGAATTTGCTGCTCTGCAGGATTCAATGAATGTGATTAACCAGTTGGTTGAAGAGCAGAAAGGTAAACTTTTCAAAAGCTACAAAGTCGTGAAGGCTAAAGTTGCTACCCTTACCACTGCTGCTGCTACTACCAAAGGTAATGTGGAAACCAAGAAAGTGGAAGTCAAAAATGAAATCGATGCACTGACAACCGAACTTACCGGTCTGGTTGCTACTGCAAAGGCTTATGTGGCCAAAGCTCCGAGAGGAAAAGAAGGTGCTGCTGCTGTTGACGCTATCAACACTGAAGTTACCAACCTCGAAACCGGTTTGACCACCGACATTCCTGCCAAAGTTACCGCTGGTGACCTGATGCCCGCTCTGGATTGGCTGAAAGCTTCCAAAGAAAAAGTTAACGGTCTCATCACTGAACTGACCGCAGCTTACGAAAAAGCCGGTAAAAAACTGCCGACCCTGTAATTAACTTATTGAACAATAAGAAATCCCCGGAGATAAGTCTCCGGGGTTTTTTTTAAATATTAATCAGATCATGCGCAAAACTGGACGCCACCGGAGGATCTTTTCTGTTATTCTGCTGATTGCCTTTTTGTTACTGGCATCACTTGCCATCTGTGTTTACCTCAGATGGCCGGAACCACCTATAGCAGAACTCCGGGCCGCCAATGAAGCGCTGATGTCGGCCAAACAGGCTGAAGCACAAACTTATGCCCCCCAGATTTATAAAAACACCAGTAAGCTGTATGAATCAGCCATGACCAGCTGGAAAGCTGAGAATGAGAAATTTATTCTCAACCGCGACTTTACCAAAGCCAGGGCTTTTGCCATTCAGGCTACCCGGAAGGGCGCCGAAGCCCAAAAAATTGCCACCGAAAAAGCGCACAACATACGAAAAAATACGGGTTCTGTCCTTTTTGAACTCGATAGCCTGAAAAGGAATTTTGAAAGGATATATTACCCGCTTCCCCTTTCCAAATCGGTCAGAGATAACTACAAGCAATCACTATTTCTTATGACTGAAGCGCGCCTGGCCAGGGAAAGAGGAGACCTTCCATTAGCGGAAACCAAACTGGAAAAAGCCAGATACCTGATGGTAGGAAGCAGCAAGAATGCCCAAAAAATGCTGGGCGACTACTTCAACTCCTTAAACCGCTGGAGAAATGAGGTAAAACGAGCGATCGACCAGTCCGCAAATATGAATACCCCCCTCCTCGTTGTGAATAAAATGGAACACGAATGCCTGCTCTATGTGGGTGGCGTCCTGAAAAAGCGTTTTGATGCTGAATTCGGCCCCAATTGGATAGGCGATAAAATGTACCGGGGAGACAAAGCTACTCCTGAAGGAACATACAGAATAACACAGAAAAAAGACCAGCGGCGTACCATCTATCATAAGGCATTGGCTATCAATTATCCCAACGATGAAGACCGGGTTCGGTTCAGGGAAAATGTGAATTCCGGAATTTTCTCCAAAAGACTGGATATCGGCGGATCCATCGAGATTCACGGGAGCGGTGGAAGAGGATTTGATTGGACCAAAGGCTGCGTTGCGCTTACTGATAAAGACATTGACTTTGTGTACAACATTGTTTCTGAAAATACTCCGGTTGTTATTGTAGGTTCTCTGGATCCACTGGATAAATATTTAAACTGAACAGGATGGAAAATTCTGATATCAACAATGAGAAAAGCCAGGTTAATGAGGCCCCCCTTCTGGGTTTGGTGGAAACAGAACCTCCGGGAAAGAAGAGATGGGGCAGGATCATTGCAGGAATAATACTCTCGCTAATCATTTACGTGGGTTTTATACCGTTTATCCTTCTTGTTTCACCAGTTATTGCTGATTTTTTCGTTCCGGTTTATTCCGCCGACCTTCAGGCTACTGCCGATGAAGGAAGAATTAAAACGCTGAAAACCGAAATCCGGAACCTGGAAAAAAAGGTGGATAAGCTTACTCCAGGTAATATGTACCTGGTGATCAATACAACAGAAAATAAGTTCAGCCTCTATAAAAACAGAGCCCTGATACTGGAGGGAATATGCTCCACAGGTAGTCTGGTCAGCCTCGAAGGGGAGAACAAAAAATGGGTTTTCAAAACTCCTCGTGGCGACCATAAAGTCCTGGGCAAACTCACCAAACCAGTTTGGAGAAAACCTGACTGGGCCTTCGTTGAGGAAGGGCTTCCCATTCCCTCAGCCAATCATCCTTCCAGATTTGAAAAAGGTACACTGGGCGATTATGCCCTGGTTATTGGCAACGGGTACATGATTCACGGAACACTCTACCAGCGGTTTCTCGGGCTCCCTGTTACTCATGGTTGCATCAGAATTGGCGATAAAGACCTGAAAGTGATTTACGAAACCATGCAGGTAGGATCAAAAGTATTCATTTATTGATGGAAGTGACGGAAATGAAAAAAGAAAGAAGAAAAGGCAGCTTCGCAGGATTCATTTTTCTGAAAGCCATCCCCTTGCTGATTGTTCTGGCAGCTGTGGCTTATACTACGGTGTATACCCTCTCGGTCAAAAATAAGGTCAATGAATGGCAAAAGAAGGTCGAATCTGTTGATGAAACCACAGCGCTTCCTCAGGAAGAATGGCAGCTGATCAGGGATAAAGCCTTCCTCAATGCCCGCCTGGCCATGGCAGCCAACGATTCACTCGGGTTAACCCTTAACCTGCAGGACAGCGTGGTGCAGCTGGAAACAAAAGGAGTTGTACTTCGGCAGGTGAAATTTTCGGAAGCAGAAATCCCGAACTTCTTCAGATCTTTTTCTCCTTCTTTATATGTAAAGACCTTCTCCAAACCGTTTAAAATTTCTGAATTCGGCGGCACCATCGTCAAAGAGCCCATTACCGTGAAAAAAGCGCCAAAGGACAGCATTGAGGCGGCCCGCACAAAAACAGAGATCGATACTTCCAAGGTGGAGTTTGTGGAATGGCACATGCTCCTGAATAAATCTTTCGTGATCAGTTTTGTTCAGTCGGACCGCGATTTCGATAAGATGGACAAAACTGTGCTGAATTACCGTTACGACCGTTACAAAACCACCCTTACCAACAATGTTAAGGATATGCTCCACATGAAGGTGCCGGTCTACGTCCCGCAAATCACCCTTTACATCCCCAAAAGCGAAGCCAAATCCTTTTACAGGGCCCTTTCCAAAAAGGGCGAGGTCGTCATCCGCCTTTAACTGGCCATCTCCGGAAGTTTAATTGCTGTACCGGGGGAATTTTCCGGTGCAAATTTGTTTCTTTGTACCTGAATTCCTAAGAAACATTGGAACATGTCACGGATTTTGGTAATCGACGATGAACGGAGCATCCGGAATACCCTGAAAGATATTCTGGAATATGAAAAATATGAGGTAGACCTGGCGGAAGACGGCGCAAAAGGGCTGGAAAAGATCAAAAACGGCGAGTTTGATATAGTTTTGTGCGATATTAAAATGCCGGGAATGGATGGGATCGAGGTTTTGGAAAAACTGTCCGAAATCGCATCAGATCTTCCGGTAGTCATGATATCGGGACATGGAAATATTGATACGGCTGTCGAAGCCATAAAAAAGGGCGCATTTGATTTTATTGAAAAACCCCTTGACCTGAACCGCCTGTTGATCACCATCCGCAATGCCATGGATAAATCGAATCTGGTCACGGAAACCAAGATTCTGAAGAAAAAGGTAAGCCGGAAATATGAAATCATCGGAAAGTCAGACGCCATCCGCAAGGTGATTGATATGGCCGACCGGGTAGCCCGAACGGATGCCCGGATATTGATTACCGGTTCAAACGGAACAGGCAAAGAGTTGGTAGCCAGAAGAATACATGAAATGAGCAACCGGGCTGCAGGACCATTTATCGAAGTAAACTGTGCCGCTATTCCTTCGGAACTTATCGAAAGTGAGCTTTTTGGACACGAAAAAGGCTCCTTCACCGGAGCCACTGACAGCAGAAAAGGGTACTTTGAAGTGGCCGACGGCGGCACAATATTTCTTGATGAGGTGGCCGAATTGCCCCTGTCGACGCAGGTAAGGCTTTTAAGGG